>CANJQU010000031.1 GCA_947476485.1 Chitinophagaceae bacterium | reverse complement strand
GCCAAACAACTGGAAGAATTACAGGATAAGTATGGTAAGATAGCCTCTTTCAAATTCATGGGCATAGACTCCACTGATCCCGGCAAGGCTGCAGTGTTCAAAACCATTTTCAGCAGGGCCGGAGTTAAGGCCACAACACTCAATGTTGAGCCCGGCAATTTTCTCGGCAAAGTGAATCTGGTCACCACGTCAGTAGAGATCAGGAAAATGCTGAAGAAAGAAGGTTATTGATAGCGTATCGCCAGCGGCCTATTGCCTTTTATAGAGCGCAAAATTAGAAGTCATGTGCTTATTGGCTCCGTAAGAAATATTGATCGCAAGATGGTTAATGCCGTTGGCCGTATCCACCAGGAAAGCATTGAAAGGCAGATAGCCCCCATCACCAGGCGTATATTGCCGTAGATAAGAAACAGAATCAATGGATGTATAGTAATAGCTGTAAGGAAAAGTCACCGTATATGTTCTTGATACCACCGTAATACTGGCAGTATCAGCCGATGTCACCACCAGCGAATCCGGCCATGAAAAGCTCCTTATGCCATACTTAACAGTGCCTGACGTATCGGTATAATAATAAACACTGTCACCCGAAGTAGTACCGGCATAGTAGCCCTTCATACTGTCGATGTTGGCAATAATTGCAAGCTCAAGAGCCGAAGTTGTCGTAGTGGTTTTGGTCTTTTTACAAGAATAGCAAAATAGGATAGATAGAACAACGGCAGCGGAGACGAGCTTAACTTTCATGGATAACATGTTTCGGGCAAAGTTAATAAATATGATGGCCTATGACAGTCCGGCGCGCTATTTAACAAAATACTACCAAATCAGCTTCCACCTTATGCATTGCGGACATCCTCCGCCAATTACCAGGTTGCTGCTACAATTATCTGAACGGAGATCGGATACCATTTATCTATAAATACCGCTCAGTAACAATGTTGAAGTGGTGTATTACATGGCCGATCATTATGTAGCCAAGGGCGCTTGCAGTGAAAGGATGCGTCGGCCCCATTATTTTGAATGTGCTTCGCTCTTCAGTAATATGTTCGTAGAGCGCTGTCGTTGCGCTGCGCACCGCCGCAAACTCACCGACTAGGCTCGCCAGGCTGCGGCCCGTTACGTCTGCGTTTGCAGCATAGTGGTTCTCATCCATATTGCTCAGCACCGCGCCCGCATCCTTCCGGATAGCAACCAGTGCGCGGTATGACATTACCCGCTCCGTATCGATAATGTGCATCAGTGTTTCCCTGATGCTCCACTTATTATTAGCGTAACGGTAGTCATGTTTTTCGGCAGGTATGCTTTCAAAGAAGCTTATTGCAGTAGCCGTATTTTCATTCAGCAGCGCATTAAAATCGCCATCTGGCACAAGGCTAATGTATCTGTCAAAATAGGGATTATACTCCCCTGGAAATGGCTTTTTCATAGCGAATGTTTGTATATACAAAACCTATCCCCGCAAGTAACAAGGAGCCAGGCATGTATAAAAGAAAATAATAGAAACTGTGCTAACAGATTAGAAACTTCGGATTACGCGGGTATACGTGGAATTATTCACGATCTCCGGCTCCATCAATAATGAGGCGTCAACCACTATACTTGAATACCAATCATCATCATGGCGATAGCAATATATCTTCTTCCCCTCAATAAACGAAATGGTCCACCCCAAGGTGGGGCGTTCCCTTAATGCGACAATAGCGCCAAGTTTCAGTTCCATGATTTTCTACTTTAGAGTTAGGGTTACAAATATAGTACATTTGTTCACTTATTCAAGAATTTTAAGCCATAATTTACGACAGTATAACACTGAAATGACAATGATAGCATCATATTTAAAATTTGCCCACCGCACTTAAAAGCAGGTACATACGCGGCAATAGAAAAATAAATTAATGAAATTTATTTTTGGCAGAGTTTTTGCTGCTTACAGGTTGTGGATATAGACAATGTGAGTAGAAAATAAATTAGTTTTGTCTCAAATTGGCTTATGCATCTTAGGAAGTTTTTATCCGCATTACTGGTGGTTTCGTTGCCGGCAATACCGCAGGCTATGGGCCAGGGCTGGCTATGGGCCAGGAGCAACAGCGCTGGCTCAGGAAATGAGAGCGCCGCAGCCATAGCTACCGATGGTTCCGGCAATGTTTATTCGGCAGGTTATTTTTCCAGCGCCACCGCCACGTTTGGCTTTTATCCGCTGGGCAATACGGCCAGTGGCTTTAACGATATGTTCCTTGTAAAGTATGATCCTTCAGGTGTTGTGTTGTGGGCTGTTGGCGCCGGCGGAACCGATGACGACTATGCTACATCTGTCGCTACTGATCCCTGGGGCAATGTGTTTGTGGCAGGCCATTTCTATGGCACTTCCATGGGTTTTGGCACCGCAACCCTTACTAACATTGGCGGCGTGGACTCATCAGATATGTATATTGCCAAATATGATCCGCTTGGAAATTTCCTGTGGGCGCGCCGTGCCGGGGGGACCAAGAACGATCGTATCAACTCGATCAAAACGGACATCTCAGGCAATGTCATTGCAACCGGTAGTTTTCAGAGCGCCTACATGGCTTTCGCCACAACATCCGGGCCGGACACTTTAAGAAACCCGATCCCAACGGTAGACAGAGTGTTTGTGATCAAGTATGATAGCACTGGTAACTACGTGTGGGGTACCAGCGCCGGTGGCGCCGGTTACGATCGAGGCTATGCAGTGGCTACAGATCACGGAAATAATATATTTGTTACAGGTGCATTTAACGGTCCTTCAATAACATTTGGCACTAATGTGCTTAGCGATAGTGTCAGTAGCGTAGATGACTTGTTTGTTGTTAAATACGACTCGATGGGAGTTGTGCAGTGGGCCAGAAGTGCACGTGGCGCAGGTACAGACGTAGCTACCGCTGCCGGAGCTGATGTATTTGGCAATGTTTATGTAGCAGGTAAATACACAAGCTCCGCGCTAAGGTTCAATACAACAACACTTGGCAATGCCGGGGGTTACGATATGTTTCTTACAAAATATGACTATGCAGGCAATGTAATGTGGGCCAGGAGCAATGGCGGCTCTGCAGATGACCTGGTGCATTCACTCGCAGTTGATGACTCGTCCTCTGTAGTATTAGCGGGCAATTTCGTCAGCCCTACCCTGGCTTTCGGGGTTTCCACACTCACCTACGATGGCCTGGGCATCAGCAGGCTGTTTATTGGAAAGTATGACTCATCGGGCAATGCAAAATGGGCGGCAACTACAGGCCCCGGACACGGCAATGCCTTCGGAGTTGCCGTAGCGATACCGGGCAAAATATATGTGACCGGCGATTATAGCGATACTACCTTTTGGTTTGGCAACGATACCCTGCTCAACGCAATACATTCCGGCACCTTCGACATGTTTGTTGCCAAATTCACAGAGACTCCGCTTTCTGTTCCCGGCCTTGTTGGAGATCACCTGGCAATGGTTGTCTACCCTAACCCAAACAATGGCATGATGACAGTATCATTCGGAGAGACCGGGTACAATAATATTGGCATATACGATTGTGTGGGCAGGCTCATCTACCAAGTTCAGCTCACCGGAAATGAAAGATCGGTTAAAATAAACGCAGCAGACCTTATCGACGGCGTCTACCTGTTACGAAGCATACACAACGGCACATCGGTTAGCGCGCCTTTTGTAATTCGAAGATAGGCACATCACAAATTAACCACCCTATGAGAACCTTGCTATTACTGATACCGATCATATTCTGTTTGTATTCGTGCCGTGAACGGACAGAAATGGTAACATGCGAGAACAACGACCTGTATATTTATACCGTGGGCCTCGACTGGTCAGAAACGCAATCGGGAATGTCATACCGGTATAAGCAGAACAATGCATTTGACAGTCTTATTGATTCCACTAGTGTCACAGCATATTCGCTCAACGCCGACACATCAACGCTGGCGCTGCTTACTCCCGGTTACGATTATAAAATTGTGCTGCCTTTGGTTGGCAAAACGTTCTCTATAACCCGTATTGCACAAGCAGGCCAAACAGTAAAAGCATTTACATACACCAAGGGACTGATGCACCACAAGCCATTTGTTTGTTTCAATGAGGTAGTATCCTGCTATGTAAACGATACATTACTGGCCACCGTCAATCCCGATCCTTATTTCCCACGGAATATAGTATGCATATCAAAATAGCTTTGCTCACCATAAAAGCATTAGGATATCATTAACTCAATCTGGTATAGTTTTCGATCTATACTATGAAACTATAGTGGTATGGAAAGAGTGCATAGGAATAGTGAGTTGGGACGTTATAATACGTTGTCCTTATGGAACGGATTGATACCAGTATTACTTGTAACAATAACGATAGCCGCAGTAGTCGGTGCAGTGATCGGCATTTTCTATTTTATAGCAAGTGTGCTGTAAAAGAAAGAACGGGGAATAAATTAAGGAATATAGGCTTTAGTAGCCATTTCAGTACTTCTTACCACCCAATGTATCTTCTCATCGAGCGTTTTGATGGCTTCGTCCATCATTTCGAGGTAGGCATTTGGCTCACGGTAATGGTCTTCTTTGATTATATTCATGAGCCCCATTATGCTGCATAGCGGCGACCTGAACTCATGCGACTGGATATGCGCAATGTCCAAAAGGATCTTGTTCTGCATTTCTACCTGCTGCATTTTTTCGTTCAGCATTCTTTGGGTTAGCTCCAGTTCCATCAGGTGAATAGCCTGCTTGGCGAGTATTTCAAGCAAAGTTCTTTTATTCTCGCTAATCTCTTTAGTCTCGGTATCCATTACGCATAGCGTACCAATATTATTGCCGTCATTGGCTGCAAGCGAAGCGCCGGCGTAAAAACGAATATTAGGCGCATTAGCAACCAGCGGGTTTTCAGTAAAACGGCTATCCAGCAGGGCATCCTGCACGATCATTGCATCCTGCTGCATAATGGCATGCGTGCAAAATGATGTGGCACGTGGCATTTTGAACACCTCAAACCCACGCTTCACCTTGAACCACTGATCTTGTTCATCAATGAGCGTGATAAAAGCCACTGGTGTCTCATAAATATCGGCAGCAAGTTTAAGTATGCCATCCAGGTTTTTGTCCAGGTCAAAGTCAAACGCTTTAAACCTGTTCACTGAGTGTATCCTGGCAATTTCTCTTTCCGTTAAGTTTTCCATATGGTTGAATGCCAATAAATAAGCTCGTGATTTATGTAAATTTACGTATACTGTACTATAAACGACAAATATTACGTTTAGGTTTTTTACTTTTGAAAGTTTATGCCCGATAAGATTCGTTTTTCTATTGTAGGTTTTGGAAACATAGGCCGCCGCCATGCGGGGCAAATACTTCAGAATCCCAACACCGAACTGGTTGCCGTCTGTGATATTGATCCTTCAGCAAAGAGCGCCCTGCCTGCGGGAGTGGCCTTTTATTCAGGCTTCGCAGAGATGCTGGAGCAAACAAAAGCAGACGTACTCTGTGTATGCACACCTAACTATCTGCATGAACCGCACACCATAGCCGGACTGAAAGCAGGCATGCACACAGTCGTAGAAAAACCGATGGCCATCAGCGTTGCCGAATGTGACCGGATGATCGCAGCAGCCGGGAGAACAGGAAAGACGATATTTGCGGTGAAACAAAACCGCTATAATCCGCCCGTGCAGGAAGTGAAGAAACTGATGGCTGGTCACCAGTTGGGAGCTATATATATGATGCAGGTAAACTGCTTCTGGAACCGCTCAGACGCCTACTACTCCGGAAGTGACTGGCGGGGAAAGAGGGATAAAGATGGTGGTTGCCTTTTCACACAATTCAGCCATTTTGTAGATATTCTTTACTACCTCAATGGTGGCATCACAAATGCGCAGGGATCAATCAATAACTTCGCACACAAACATAATACAGAGGTCGAGGACACAGGCAGTTTTGTACTTAAAGCTTTGAATAACGCCATCATCAATTTCAATTTTACCACCTGCGCTTTTGATCGGAATATGGAAGGGTCGATCACTATTTTTGCTGAAAAAGGAACTGTAAAAATAGGCGGTCAATATCTGAATACGATAGAATATCAGCAATTGGCAACCGCTACCCTTCCTCATATAAACATTACAGCCAAAGCCAATGATTATGGCCTTTACCAGGGCTCGATGAGCAATCACGACAAAGTAATACAAAACGTAGTGGATGTACTGCTTCACAATCAGCCAGTAATGACAAGCGCAGAGGAAGGACGTGAAGTGGTGCGCATCATAGAGCAAATGTATGAAGGCGCTGTTAGTTGATTAGGTTTGTCACGCGTTTGAGATAAAACGTTCATTAGGTATTATCAACGATCGAATTCATTCCTGAATAAGTGGTGATAACTTGGTTTCCTGACGCCAATCAGTTTTCCCGCTTAAATTGAAGCGGTAATTTTGGAAAAAATATCCGCCATGTTCGGGAAAAAAATATCCCTTTTACAATTTGCTCTTTACACCCTGATCATATTTGCACTTGCCGTTGTATCATTTAATATAATTGGTAAAAAATCAGAGCGTGATCTGCATATGGTTTCTGGCCGCGGGACAAACACAGATGATAACTGTGGACAAAATGCGATCCGGTTAAGCGGTTTTAAATACATCCGGCCATTGCTTGGATCTGAGCGGGAATGTGAGTCGCTTGAAAAATACAGTTTGCTGAAAAACGGGATCAAAGCCTACATTGAAAACGAACAGCAGAGCGGAAACATTGCAGCCGTTTCTGTATACCTTGAAGATTGCGGGAATAACGACTGGATGGGCATTGATGCTGAAGACCTTTTTATGCCGGGATCTTTGTTGAAGATGCCCACCTTGCTGACTTATCTGAAAATGGCCGAAACGAATCCGGACCTGCTCGAAAAGGAACTGCTGTTTAATAGCAAAGAATTTCCTCAGCCTCCGAAACAAACGTTTGACTCAGCCACCATTCAATCAGGACGCAGGTACAAAGTCCGGGACCTCATCCGTAACATGCTCGTACACTCTGATAACTATTCAACCTGGTTGCTGAACAGCAAGATGAATGTTGAAACCTATAAGAAAGTGTATGCCGAAATTGGTATTCCTACCCCTGTTGACTATAGTTATAAAATTTCTGCAAAAAATTATTCAAAGCTTTTGAAAGTATTGTACGATGGCGATTATGTCAGCGCAAGTCACTCTGAATATGCCATATCGCTGTTATTGGATTGCGACTTTAAGAACGGAATGGTAAAGAAACTTCCACCATCCGTGAAGGTGGCCCATAAATTTGGAGAAGCCGGAACAATTGAATTTAGTGAGCTCCATGAATCAGGACTGGTTTACATTGGAACGGCTCCCTATCTTCTTACAGTAATGACAAAAGGAAAAAATGTAGTTAATCAGGCTGAAGTAATAAGCAATATATCTAAAATGGTCTATGACCAAATGCTCGCCATGAATGGAGAGTTATTGGCGGCACGTTGACCTGGGTTTTTAAGTATACTTTGCACCGGCAATTTTAAATACGGAATATTTCAGAATTCAATGTATCTATCATGATAGGTCCCTTCCGATCATAATTCAGATATTTACAAATCAAACATTTTATTACATAATTATTGTTTAGCGACATATTTATTTGGTTACCATTGTTAAGGTAATTAAAAATTAGCATATATGTGGTGATTGTCGTGTTTGTTGACGTTAAACAATTCACTTACAGCTCATTAATGAATAGTTTTGTGAAAACAGTTCCTCCCTATGATTAAGAATAAAACGCTCCTACTTTACGTCATTTTATCCGCATTGATCGGAAGTTCAATTACATTTTTCGCCTTTATAAAAATGGCAAAAAATAAGGAAGAAAAAATCAGGGAAGCTGAAATATCGGGTGTGAAAGAAGGGAAAGATGGCAGTAATTGCAATTACAGCATAAACAGGCTAAGTGGTTACAAGTATACCCACCCACTATTTTCAACGGAACCCGAATGCCAGGCTGCAAAATACAACTCACTACAAACTACAATAGCGGAATTTATTGAAAATGAAAAGTCAAATGGGCTATCAGAGGCGTCTGTGTACCTTATGGATTTCTCCGGAAATACATGGATGGACGTCAACGAGAATGAAAAATATACCCCTGGATCACTATTCAAAGTAGTAACTCTTGTTGCTTACCTGAGGTTGGCAGAAACTAAGCCCGGCGTTCTGGAAGAAGAAATAGAATTCTCAAACAACAACAATGAAAGGGCGCATCCGCAAACTTTCAATTCTAAAACGATCAAGGAAGGTAACCGTTACAAAGTAAAGGAACTGTTGCACTACATGATCGCATATTCCGATAACAATGCAACAATGCTGCTGCACAAATTTGTCGATGTCGGTATGTTTCAAAAAATATTTTCAGATATCGGGCTTAGAGTGCCTGATATGCACGGACAGAGTTATCAAATGTCTGTGAAGGAATATTCTAAATTCTTAAGAGTATTGTACGATGGGGGTTATTTAACGATCACTGCGTCGGATTATGCACTCTCATTACTCGCCGAATGTGATTTTAAAGAAGGCATCGTAAGTGAGCTCCCGCCTACTGTAAAAGTAGCGCATAAATTTGGCCAGGCCGGGACCCCGGAATTTCCTGAATTACACGAATCGGCCATCATATACCTGGATAACAGGCCTTACCTCCTTACTATAATGACACGGGGCAGGGATATTAAAAATCAGGCAAAAGTCATTGGGCACATATCCAGGATAGTCTATGATAAAATGATAGGCGACCCCGTCTGACTTTAATAAAATATCTGATTGTCTAAACCAATAACGATGCAATTGTAAATACAGCAAATACGACACTGGCAAAGCCATTAGTATTGGCGAAGGCCATGTTCACTTTGCTCAGGTCGGCAGGCTTCACCAGCAAATGCTGATAGATCAGCATAGATACATAGAACGTTGCTCCTATCCAGTATATCCAGTTGAAGTGGCCAATGATACCGGCGCCTATTACAAAAGAAGCGGACAGTATATGCAGTATTGTGGACACAAGCAAAGCATTTTTTACACCCAATGCGGCGGGTATCGAGTGAAGCTTATTGTCGCGGTCGAAAACCTCATCCTGGAGTGCATAGATAATGTCAAACCCGGCTACCCAGGTGAGGACGGAAAAAGAGAAGAATAGTGGCAGCAAAGCAAAATGCCCGGTAACCGCCAAAAATGCACCTATAGGCGACAAAGACAACCCAACCCCAAGCACAATGTGACAAAGCGCCGTAAAACGCTTGGTATAGCTATAGAACAGGATAACGAACAGCGCCACAAAAGAAAGATAGAAACAGATATGCGTATCAGGATTGATGAACCAGGTGGTTGCAACAAACAGCGTTGAATTAACGATGGTAAATAACAGGGCGTGTTGCGGCTTTATGATACCCGCGGGCACTTCCCGCTTTGCAGTGCGTGGGTTCAGCGCATCAAAATGACGGTCTAAATAACGGTTGAAAGACATGGCTGCGCTGCGGGCAAATACCATGCACAGCAGCATTTCTATAAGCAATGGCCAGCGAAAAACGTTATGGAAATAGACAACAGCAAGCGTGAAGCCAATAAAAGCAAAAGGCAATGCGAAAACAGTATGACTGAACTTTATCAGCGAAAGGTAATCAGTGAACTTTTTAAAACCACTCATAATTACTTTACATCTGCCTCGATAGATATGGATATGGCTTCAGGCAAAGCATTTGAGTGCACGATAATATTCTTTTGCTCTATCCCCGATTTGCCGCTTGGATTGAATTCAACTACGATCTCCCCTTCGCCATCCGGCCCGATCACTTCCTGGGGAAAGGTAGGCACTGTGCAGCCGCAGGTTACATCTGTTTTAGCTATGAACAACGGGTTCATCCCGGTGTTTTTAAAACGAAATGCATGCTTTACGATCTGTGATTCAGATATGGCGCCGAAGTTGTACTTGGTTTCATAAAATTGCACGGTAGTCTTAGGCATTTCAGCGGCTCGCTGGGTGCGGGTTATGGTTTGCACAGGGTATATTTCACCACGGTAGGTCTCACCTTCACGCGTTGCAGTAAAGATACCATCCCCGCCCCTGTGGCTGAACCTGATCAGTTCCACAATAGCTATGACAAATACGGATAACGACAATACAGTAAGTAGGATCGCTTTATAATTCCTATCCATTATTTAAAATTCATTTTTACAAAGATACTCTTAAATCAAATTCCACATTCATTATCACCGTTATTTCGTTTTTTCTTCCCATATCTGCGCCAGATGCACCAGGGTCTCCACAGCTTTCTCCATATCCTGCACGCTCACATACTCCTGTTTTGAATGAATTCCCATCTCACCTGTGAACAAATTCGGGCAGGGAAGCCCCATAAATGACAACCTCGACCCGTCTGTACCTCCACGAATGCTCATGCGCTGTACGCCCATTCCCGCGCGTTTGTACGCCTCTTCAGCGTGGTCCATTACATAAGGGTGCAGATCAAGTATCTCCTTCATATTGCGGTATTGCTCTTTAACCACGAAACTGGCAGTGACACCCGGAAACCGGCTCACTGCTTTTTCCATTAGTTGTTTTAACCGCTCTTCATGCGCTGCCAGCTTAGCGGTTTCAAAATCCCTGATAATGAATTGCACCGTAGCTTTTTCCAGTCCACCTTCTATTGAGGTAGGATGCACAAAGCCTTGCATGCCCTCCGTAGCTTCCGGACACCATTCATTCCCGGGCAGCAGATCCACAAACGCGGCTGCCGCCTTTATTGCATGCACCATCTTGCCTTTCGCATATCCGGGATGTGCGCTGATACCATTAAATGTCACGATCACAGCATCTGCAGAGAATGTTTCACCTTCTAGGTGGCCGCGTTCGCCGCCATCAAGGGTATAGCCATACTGTGCCCCAAGCTTCCTCATATCTACCGCGGCCACGCCACGCCCTATCTCTTCATCTGGCGTAAACAGTATACGAATCTTGCCATGCTTTATTTCGGGGTGCTGCACCAGGTAGCTGGCCAGGTCCATGATAATAGCTACACCAGCTTTATCATCGGCTCCCAGCAATGTAAGGCCCGACGCTGTAATAATATCATCTCCTATACGCTCTTTCAGGTACGTGTGATTTTCAGCGCTGATAACAACAGAACTATCATCTGGCAGCACAATATCTTTACCATCGTACTTTTTATGCAAAATCGGTTTCACATTGGTTCCGCTGCAATCCGGCGCAGTATCTACGTGCGAACAAAAACACAGCACAGGCACTTCCTTGTGGCTGGTGGCCGGTATCGTTGCGTAAACGTACCCATGTTCATCCAGTTCGGCATCGGTTACACCCAATTCAATGAGGTCCTTTACCAATATTCTGCTCAGATCTTTTTGTTTTTCTGTAGACGGTTGAGATGGCGATGTAGGGTCGCTTTGTGTATCCACCTGCACGTAGCGCATAAACCGCTCGGCTGCTGTATGTTTATAATTAAGTAATCCCATTTATTAAAATTGAGCCGTAAAAATAGCTATCTTAGTTCTACAATGAAAGGATTTGGCCTAAGTAAAACAGATATATCTCAAATTGTCACCGTCACTTTCACACTTTTCGCAGTAATAGATGTTTTAGGCTCGCTCCCTGTGATCATTTCTATTAAAAAGAAAGTTGGCGACATCAATGCCCTGCTTGCCACGGCTGTGTCGGGTGCGCTTATGCTGCTTTTCTTCTTCATTGGCGAGCAGATGCTTGAATTCATGGGGCTCGACATCAAATCTTTCGCTATCGCGGGCTCTATTGTTATCTTCATTCTTGGCCTGGAAATGATCCTCGGTCTTGAATTTTTCAAAGCAGACAAAGACGGAGCAGGTTCAAGCACACTAGTGCCAGTGGCGTTTCCCCTTATTGCCGGCTCAGGAACGCTCACCACTGTAATGTCCTTAAAGGCCGCTTACGAGTACTACAATATCTTCATTGCAATACTCATTAACCTCGTCATTATCTACATCACGCTCCGGTCCGTTAACTTTCTTGAACGCATTCTTGGCCCATCGGGTATAATCGTTGTTCGCAAATTCTTTGGTGTTATTCTGCTGGCTATTGCCGTTAAAATTTTCAGGAATAACATAGGGGTGATGAAGTAAGCATCCGATTATTTATCGCAAAATGCACATAAAGTAAGACACACAATTATTTAACAATGAGGCCGTTATGCGCAGCAACGGCGCGTTTCAGATTCAGATGATTTATTGCATTCATTACGTAACCGGTACAAATTGCCCCTACACCGGCAAGCATGATTCCAAATCCTGCTCCAAGACCTTTACCAGATGTGGACATAGTTGCTTTTCCTGCAACTACCGTACCGCCGCAAAACATCCCAAAGCCGCCCAGCATACCGAAATTATCTATTAACTGGTTTCTTTTGAATGTTTTTAAATATTTGAAAGCTAGATCCGTTGAAGGTATCAGTTTAGTCAATGACTTGTATCTGAAATAAGTCAGTTTATCGGTACCTTCCTTTTGGAGATAATGTTTTACATGCGTATGAGTATGCATGTGCCCTGTAGATGATACCGATGTAGACGTCGAAATAGTCTGATATACATTTATGTCGCCAACGTAAATCTGAGTCGCAAATGAAGCTCTCTTAATACTGCCGTATGTATCTCTGCCGTCTGAATAGAAAGCGATGTCGTTCTTTTTATAGGTCTTGCCATCCGCCCTGATACTGCGACTTTTAGTAGCAAGATTTTTGGGTTCAATTCTTGTTCCCGTTTTCAATTTTACGAAGGGTTTTGGTTTCTTTTCGGGCAATGCACCCATGGGAACGATCATGCGGCTGCAGGAACCAAACAACAATATTGTACTAACTAAAAGGGCCAGTTTTTTCATTAAGGTGTGATTAAGAGATAAATATAATCACGGCCTCTTATTCAACAAAATAAGATAAAATAATTATGAATAATTGTAACCAACACACAATCTATACAACTACCTAAGTTTCCTGGTCTGATGCGCTCTTTGAACATCTCTTCTTTCTCTTATGTCCATTTCGGTGAATTTCTTCTCACCAACTTTGCTGACCTCTACCCTGTCGTTCAAAACTTTAAGTATGTAGTATCTTTTTATTGCCGCTTCGGCATTAAAGAACAGTTTCCTTGCCGAGACAGTTTTCCCCTCTATGATCACCTCTATATCGTATTGTCCTTCATCAATAAGCTCCGAACGAAAAACACCATCATTGCCAGAATGAACTGCTGTTACAAGCTTACCTTGTTTGCTTATTCTTACTATTGCTCCCCATACCGGCTTGCTGAGTGAGTCTACTACCTTTCCCTCCATCAGGCGTTCCTGCGCAAAGGCAGTATTGGCAGAATATATCAGCGCAAAGAACAGGAAACAAAGTGTGATCTTTTTCATGTATATAGTTTTCAAAAAAAACATACCATCAAGTCAAATGCCCACTTAGTAATAGGTACTTTTCTTATGAGGCAGGGGTTTCGGCGCTGGCGTGGTATCTGCTTTTGACCTGGTGGTATCTACTTTCAGCATAAACATATAAGTTCCCTTGTTATCAATAGCTGCCGATCGTTGAATATCTGAGTGCTCTTTTTTCCCAAGTTTATATGACATTCCCGGGTCTTTGTCAACCGCGCTGATCGCAAATTTTCTGCTGTGCACATTTATGAGAAAAAACTTTTTTGACCCCGATACCGAATCCAACACTAATTCTTTTACTCCACGGTATTTCCCTTCCGAAAAAACATCAAGATAATAGTAACCCTCGGGAACAAGCGTCGTGCTATACAGGCCATCACTATCCGACACTGCTTCGATCGGCGGCTGGTCTGGCCTGCTCACTTTGATCACAGCGCCTGGAACAGGCCTGTTGTTCTGATCCACAATTCTTCCGGAAAATGTGCTTTTTTGGCCATAGGATAAATTAGTTGAAATGATCAGTACAACAGAAAGGCAGAGGAGGCAGTTTTTCATCGGCAAGTAAAACTATTAATTTTGCGGCACTCTCTCGCCGGGAGTTTTTACCGGCGTGGTGTTCTTGTTGGTTGTGTCTTTTTTAGTAACACGGATTATCTGGTCAAAAAAAACATCAAACCGGGGATCCTCATTTGCTAATTTGTTTAGCTTAACGGCCATGGCAGGATCACTGTCCATTCTGCTCACCTCAACCTTGCCACCAAGAACTCTTACCAGGAAAAATTTCTTCGAGCCTGAGTATTCATCCAATGACAATTTCTTCAGTCCGCGGCATTCGTTGTTTACGAAAATCGCTAAATGATAATGTCCCGTTGCAATCGGCTTTGAACAGTAAAGACCATCGGAATCTGACTTAACTTCAATAGGCGACAGCGTTTTGCTGCTCACTTTTAATATCGCCCCGGGGATAGGTTTATTATCTTCGTCCACTATTTTTCCGGCGAATATGCTATTTTGCGCATAACAAAAATTACCCGCTATGAATACAATAAACAATACCGACATTGCGATGGTTTTCATAGATCGATTTGAAATAAAGATACAAAAAAAACAGAATTATGGTTACTGATATACTGAATGCAGCCAACCTATATGCCGATGGTGTAAAACTGGTAAAGGACCGGCGCGAGCAATGGGTAAAGAAACATGCCGAGCTGACAACGCACCTGAAAGAAGTAGCTGAATACCTCAATACTAATTCTGGCTACAAGCAGGGATTTTTTGTAGATACACTGCATGCATTCGATGAAAATATCAACGGCACCAGCGCAAGGTTACCATCCATCACCCTTCGCTCCGGCCCCATGTCAATGCTGGTTACGTTCCGAAATACTATGGGAGAAAAAAAGGAATACACCGAGCAGGGATTCCATATTACGATCACACCAACAATTACCGGGCAGCTTCTCGCATTCCTTATTCCACATCAGAGTGAGCTTAATAAAAATCCTCCGCAGTATATCACGCTGGCGGTTATTGATGATCCGGCTAAGCTCACAATGGATATTGCGGATGCTATTGTTACCAAGGGCATACAAATGGCATTTTTCAGCAGCTTCACCGGCATGAGTCAACTACAGCAGGAGGACAACGAACAGTCACAACTGCAACCACCCGCAGCATCACATTCCCGTAACCCGATCGGCTTTAAACTACATGAGACAACAGAAACGGTTAAATAAGTACGGTGTGCTGCTGAGCGCAATGCTGGCTGCAGCCTGTAACAACGAAAACAAACCCGCGCCAGTCTCCGAGGGCGGTACGGCAAACAGTGTCATTGTACCTGCTGTAATATCGTATGATATTGTAAATGAGTACCCGCACGACCCTGCTGCATTCACAGAAGGTCTTGAATACATTGAGGGCTTCCTGTTTGAGAGCACCGGGCAGTACCGGTCTTCTGACGTAAGGAAAACAGACCTGAAAACCGGAAAGGTGCTTTTATCAAAAAAAATGGAGGACCAGTATTTTGGGGAAGGTCTCACCATACTTAATGGTAAAATATACCAGCTCACCTATCGCGAGGGAAAGGGATTTGTATACGACCTGGCAACGCTTAAGCTGCTGAACACATTTACATTCTCTGCCCCCGAAGGCTGGGGCATGACCAATAACGGCGCCTTGCTGATATTTGATGATGGCACCAATGTGCTGCACTACCTGGACCCCAATACCTTCAAAGAAGTAAAGCAGCTTGCTGTGACCGATGAGCATGGGCCGGTAAATGAGATCAACGAGCCGGAGATGATCAAGGGCTTTATCTATGCCAACCAATGGCAGACTGACTACATCCTGAAAATAGATACCGCCACCGGGCATGTGGTGGGCCGCGCCGACCTGGGCACGTTGCGCCAGCGGGCTGGCATTCCACCACCCTCAGGCAGCAGAAACGCTCCCGATGTGCTCAATGGTATTGCCTACGATGCCACAACCAACCGCATCTTCGTTACCGGCAAGAACTGGTCTAAACTATTTGAAATAAAGCTGGATAACTGAGCTTCATTTTTTACGTTCGTTTTACTGCCAGGGCGCTAAGGCATCTCTTCGTTATGGTGAGACAACGCTAACGAATGCTCTTAGCTAACAACTGTATGCCTTGAGCCCAGTGTTGACAGAACTCCCAAAACACTCCAACAGACTCTAAAGTATGCAGGGGATATTTTTGGCTAACGCGAATTGTTTGTTGCCCCTTCGCAAAAGCAGGATCTGCTCATGAAATTGTTTTGCCTCGAAGTAGACCTTACGACCGTGCAAAAAGAAAGATGCCTTGCAGGGTTTCTGCAAGGCATCTTCTATTTCTTATCGATGGGGCGCTACTTTATCAGCGTCACATCTCCCTTATAGACTATGTTCTCTCCATCTCCGCCGGGCCGTGCCACGATGATGGTGTAGAAGTAAGTACCAAGATCCTGAACAACACCATTGAACGTACCATCCCATCCTTTTTCAGGGCTGGTGGTGTAGAATATCTGTTGTCCCCACCTGTTGTATATACGGAAGTCAACAAGGTTCTGGAACCTGATGCCAACCGGGCGGAAGATATCGTTAAGCCCATCTCCGTTCGGCGTGAAGCCGGTAGGTATGCACTCGTGCATATTACTGTCTACCCTGATGATCACCTGCTGTGAGTCAACACATCCGTACTGGTCCATACCGTAAACCGTGTATATTGTAGTTACACCCGGCGTTGCGATAGGATCACTGATATTCGGATTGTTCAGGCTACCATCATTTGGTTTCCACCAGTAGTATACTTCGCTATCTGCGTTCAGTTGAACACTGCTTCCGTAGAGTATAGTAGTATTTGCTGTTACGTTCGCCAAAGGTTTACCCAGAACCGAATGTACCACCATTACCTGCGATTGCGGACAACCGGAGAGTATACCAGGGTGAAGTATATCATCGATCTTAACGGTCAGCGTGAAAGAATAGGTGCCATAACCAGTGAAATAAGGAATATGAGCGGTATCACTGCTTAAGTTGGCAGCCGGTGTCCATTGATAAACGTAGTCATGTAAATTCGACAGATCAGGATACATGGTTACATAGTTATTCAGTGGTAATGGCTGCTTGAGGCAAAGCGTAGTGTCTATCCATGAATGGATGTTAAGCAGCAGGACATAAACATTATTGTGAACAGTGCTGGTACAGCCGAAATGGTCAGTTACAGTCAATGACACATCGTATATCGATGCTTCCGGATAGAGATGCGGCGTATTACCATAGTTAGTGCTTGTGCTGCCGTCATTGAAGTTCCAGAGATAGCTTACTACCGGAGCAGGGAGACCCTGGAAGGTAGCAACCGAACCATCAACCATTGTACTGGTCTGGCCTGCGCAAAGAGTATCGGCAACCGGAGTAAATGCAGCCTGTATTGTGTGGCGCGTATCCGGATGCTGTGTGATGCTGTTCGAGCAGATCGCAAAGTAAGCAGTCAGCGTAACGTTCTGGATCGCATGTGCTGTGAAGATGTGTGTTGCGTCTGTAGAAGTCACAGCCGGAGTACCATCTCCAAAATTCCAAGAGTAAGAAGTTGCACCTACAGAAGTATTTACAAAATCTACTGTATCCTGGAGACATCCCGGACGTATCGTATAAGTAAAGTTAGGACTGATCGGAGGAAACACAATTACGGTTATTGAAGCCATCGGGCTTTCGCATCCTGTAGTCTGGGTTGCATAATAAGTATAAGTTCCCGGGAGCGATGTATTCACAACAGGAGGCACAGTTGTCCAGCCCACGGTGCTTGTATCTGTAGGATACCACTTGATATTTGAACCTGCTACTGTAAATGGTACAAATATCGCTCCGAAACAATACTGGGTTATTCCTGTGATCACCGGTGCTGCCGGAGGATTTACAATACCTGCATTTATAGATGCAGTGTCTTTACAACCATAAATGGTGGTGGCTATCAGCGTATATAGTCCGGTATCTGCGGCACTGTAACCAGGTCTTGTAGGGTTTGCAAGTGTGGAAGAGAAACCGGAAGGACCACTCCAGCTAAATATTTCCCCTGTGCTAACCGGTGTAACAGATAATGTGAGCGTAGCAGCCATACCGATACACAACGGAGCATTGGTGCTCAGGTTAAGTATTGGTTTCGGACGTACATGTACATAAGTACTGTCAAGTTCGCTTACACCACCAACAGTTTTTGTAACATAATACATACCTGAGTCGATCAAACGCGCAGGAGTAATATTCACTGATTGAGTTGTTCCTACAACGCCGCCGGTTGGTGGGCCTGTCCAAACATAGGTTGCACCGGTAGAGTCACCAGGAGCATTCAGTTTGATAGTATCACCTTCACATGGATTGTTGCTCACTGCACCATTGCAGGTAAGTATGGTGAGATAAATTACACGTGCCGCGCAATCACCTGTACCAGTACCGCCGCAGTTAACGTAAGCGCTGCCGGTGATCGTATATGTGATAATAGAGGGAAGAACTGTAGTATTAATGGTATTTGTAACACCTGAAGTAGTGGCGAGACCAGTACCGGGCGACCATGTCCATTTGCTCCATGTCCATGCGCCAGTATTTGCAAAAGAAAGGTCAACTGGCAAAACTGTCATACCTGGATACAGGCAAACGTTGAACGTATCGTAAGTAGCTGCTGGTGCTGCTGCTGGTGGTACAGGAACTCCGTTAACTACAAGTGTAGGTTCAGGGAAAGCGCTGTCGATAGCTACTGCAGTATTCGGGAATGTATATGCATAAGAAACAAATGTACTATCGTTCGGGCAAAGATTACCAAGGTTATAAACAATTGCGATGCCGATATCACCCGGATCATTAACACCAACTGTATAAAAAGGAACGATAGCCGCAGTGCCGCTATGTACAGTTGCGAGGTCGGTTACATAAAAATCTATAGGCCAGTAGTCATGCACAAGCGCTTTAGCGCGACAATCTTTTGTACACACTTGAAGGTAAGCATATGTATAAACCTGTCCAATACCAGCAACACCTACCCTATGGTCGGCATCATTCTGGTAATTAACGAAGTTATCAGTAGTGAACGACCCGCCATGCGCCTGGTCATTATCCGGATCACAGCCCCTGAAATAGTAAATATTGTTTAGTGTACTTGCAGTCGTATTGTACAACTTAGCTGTAACAACCACCCAGGAAGCATTTGTATCAACGCGTGTTTCCATATCTATCCGGAGAGCGCCGGCTGCCGTAGTTCCCTGCCACCTGCCGGTGAGTTTACCACCGGTATTTGAATAGCCGGTATTGCTACCTGTCAGTGATCCCGGACCAGTGATCGAGCCGTTCGATACGAACGCCCAGTTCAGTCCGGCTGGGGAGCCAACCTGTATACCCCACCCTTCATAAGGGCTACCGGGATACGTATAGTCACCCATTGTAGGAGGAGCGCCTGTTGTCCAGCCGTCATGACCGTAATCGTATATCTCGGCCAGGTTTGAGCCCGCCGGATACGGATGATACCCCGCAGGCGGAGTACTGGCGCCAAAAGCACCATAAGCAGTCTGGCCGATCTCCAGCCAGTGACCCGGTAAGTACACCCGTCCGCCAACTAATTGGCCTGAAGAATGATTACTTAGAAACAGTACGAACAAAACTAAAAGTAGCTGTAAGCGACGCATAGGTTAGATTGTTTATTTTAATTTGTGTTAAATATAAGTATAACTTTTAAAACAGCAAAGAACTATTTATAAACATGTTCTTTTTTTAAAAAACTACCCCATAAAAATAGTTCTCACTAAGAGAGACATTAGATTATTGTTAAAGGTTGGTTTATTTTAAAAGATTTTTTTTATTTTCATGGAACACCCAGACAATTATCAATTTTTAGCTAATATAAACCCTCTTTTATGCTTCATTTTGATTAAAAAATAATATCTCTACCATATCCGAGCCCTTTCATTTTCGGGCCGGAACAGTTTATCGGTGGGTTTAATATTAAAAGCCTTGTACCAGGCGGCCATATTGCTTACCGGGACGTTTACCCGCAGGGATGTTGGTGAATGTCCGTCGGTTTTCACCTGGGCGGCAAGTGCTTCCGGCCGCTGGTTCATACGCCACACCTGGGCCCAACTCAGGAAAAACCGCTGATCAGGCGTAAAACCGTCTTTCAGGTCATTACTCTGCCCTTGCTTTGTTTTCTTGAAGGCTTCATATGCAATATTCAATCCTCCGAGATCTGCAAGGTTCTCTCCTTCAGTAAGGTGGCCGTTGGCGTGAATGGTATCTATCACCACGATCTTGCTGAACTGTCCTACCATAATATTCGCCTTAGTAACAAAGTTAGCTGAATCTGCAGGCACCCACCAATTAGCGAGGTTGCCGTCGGCATTGTACAGTCGTCCCTGGTCATCAAAACCATGCGTCATTTCATGACCGATCACTGCGCCTATTCCGCCATAGTTCACTGCATCATCGGCATTCTCGTCAAAGAAGGGATATTGGAGGATACCAGCCGGGAAAACGATCTCATTGAACGACGCATTATAATAGGCATTAACGGTTGGCGGGGTCATTTGCCATTCGTTCTTGTTTACGGGCTTACCTAGCTTGTTCAGAGCATAATTATAATTCCAGAGCGCTGCTGCGAAAATGTTCTTTACATAATCGTGGCCTACTATTTCAAGGTCTGCGTAATTTTTCCACCTGTCGGGATAGCCTATTTTCTTAACAAAGGCATTGAGCTTTACCAACGCTTTTTTCTTAGTACTGTCGGTCATCCAGTCCAGTTTTTGTATCCTTTCTGCATACGCTTTCTGCAGGTTGTCTACCAGGTCCAGCATTCTCTTTTTGGCCGCAGGCTTAAATTTCCGGTCCACGTACAATTGCCCGAGCATTTCACCCTCAGACTGATCCACCATATTCAGCACTCTTTTCCAGCGAGGTCTTTGCGCTTCTAGTCCATAAACGGTCTTGCCATAAAAATTAAAATAGGCTGAGTCGAAATCTGAGCTTAAATGCTCCGCCATGTTATTTACCAGGTGAAATTTCATGTATTTCTTCCAAACATCGATCGGGAACATTTTGAGGTCCCGGGCAACCCCAGCAAAAAAAGCCGGCTCTGCAACGAGTACCGTATCCTGGCCTGTTACTTTCAAATGCGCCATGAGCTTTTTCCATTCAAGTCCCGGGGTATGTTTGTCCAGGGCATCGAGATGGAATTTATTGTACAACTTATACGGATCACGCATCTCGGCCGATGACAGCGATACTGAAGCCAGCGAAAGCTCCAGTTTGTAAATATCTTCAGCGTCCTGGTTGGCAGTAACCATATCCTCGCCGATCATCATCAATATAGCAGGAATATATTTCCTGTATGCCTCCCTTATTTTCACGGTCCGGGCATCCTTATCAAAGTAATATTCCCTGCCGGGTAGCCCAAGACCGCCCTGGCCGAACTGGCATATTATTTTTGAAACATTTTTATCGTCCGGACCAATACCAAAACTAAATACCGGGTCCAGGCCCAGCATATGCTCGTTAGCTATCTCGGCAAGAAGACCATTTACATCGCCAATATTATTGATGTGGGCCATAATATCGCTCACAGGTGACATTCCCACCTTGTTGATGGTGATGCTATCCATACCGCTGCGGTAAAAATCACCAACCTTTTGAATTATGCTCCCTTTAGGGGCATTACCAATGGCTGCAGCAGAATCGAGTATGGCATGCAATGCCTTGTAGGTATTTTCCTGGACTTCGCTGAAACTCCCCCACTCGGTTTCGGACTTCGGTATCGGGTTTTTCTTTCTCCAGTTGCCGTTTGCAAACTGGTAAAAGTCATCACCTGGACGAACAGAGGTATCCAGGTTGCCTTTGTCTATCATCTTATAGACTGCGCTGGTTGGTTCAGTATGCTTACAGGAGGCTGCCATCAGAATAAGGGCAACGGGAAGAATCATTCTCTTTAAACGCATATTATTTATAATGATTGGCGCGCAAAATTACAATAAACAACTTGTAAGCGGTAATTATTGTTTATGTATCTAAATGTGAAACACCATTAAAAAATGCAGGGGCGCAAAATTTGCGCCCCTGCGGATACAATGTCAATAATAATTTGATCTACCAAACCCTTGCACGCTCATTTTCTGCACGGTACATTTTGTCACCGGGTTTTACATCGAAAGCTTTATACCATGCTTCAACATTGCTCACGGGCACATTGCACCTGAGCTGGCTTGGCGAGTGTGGATCTGTCTTCAGACGCGAAGCGATCTCTTCAGGACGGGTGTTTGCACGCCATACCTGTGCCCAGCTCAGGAAGAAACGCTGATCAGGCGTAAAGCCATCGATCTTCTCGTTGCTCTTGCCCTGTTTTGTTTTCTTGAACGCCTCGTAAGATATGTTGATGCCGCCGAGGTCAGCAAGATTCTCACCTTCTGTAAGGCTGCCATTTGCATGGTTTGTATCTATTACAACAATCTTGTTGAACTGGTCTACGATCATATTTGCTTTTACCGTGAAGTTCGCCGAATCTTCTGCGCTCCACCAGTTGCTCAGGTTTCCTTCTGCATTGTAAAGGCGGCCCTGGTCATCAAAGCCATGGGTCATTTCATGGCCTATCACACCACCGATACCACCGTAATTCACGGCGTCATCTGCCTTCTCATCAAAGAAAGGATACTGGAGGATCCCCGCAGGGAATACGATCTCATTAAAAGCAGGATTATAATATGCATTCACCGTGGGTGGCGTCATGCCCCATTCTTTACGGTCAACTGGTTTGCCTAGTTTCTTCAGCATGTAGTTATACTCCCATGCGCTGGCCGATAAAATGTTCCTTACGTAGTCGTTATTTACAACGGTAAGCGCACTGTAATCTTTCCATTTGTCGGTATAGCCGATCTTCTTCATAAAGGAATTCAGCTTGGCTTTTGCCTTTGTTTTTGTTGCAGCAGTCATCCAATCGAGGTGATCGATACGGTCTGAGTATGTGGTCTGAAGGTTGCTTACCAGTTCCTGCATGCGTTTCTTTGCTTCTGGTCTGAAGTACTTTTCTACATACAACTGGCCAAGCAATTCACCAATGTTACCATCAACCACCTGCAATACGCGCTTCCAGCGTGGGCGCTGAGCCTGCTGGCCACGAATTGTAGTCCCGTAAAATCCGAAATGCGCCTGGTCGAAATTGCTGCTCAGGAACGGAGACATGCTGTTTACTAGGTGGAATGCAAGATATTTCTTCCATGTTTCCAGAGAAGTAGCGCTAAGTTCATGACCCACTGCTTCAAAGAATTTTGGCATACCAACAATTACCGTATCCTGTCCTTTTATTTTCAGGCCGGCCAGCATCACATTCCAGTCCAGCCCCGGTGTTGCTTTGTTGATCGAAGCAATGTTGAACTTGTTATAAAGCTTGTATGGGTCGCGGCTCTCGGTACGTGTTAAAGAAGCTTCGGCCAATGCGCGCTCCAGGTTGAAGATGTTCTGCGCATCCGCTTTTGCAGTAGCTTCGTCCTCACCCATCAACATCAGCATCTGGGGAACGTATTGCTGGTATGCATCCCGCACCTTGGTGGTCCTTGCATCCTTATCAAAATAATAATCCCTGTCTGGCATACCAAGTCCGCCTTGTCCGAACTGGCATATCTCTTTGGATACGTTCTTATCATCGGGAGATATCCCGAAATTGAACAACGTGCCGATTCCCTGGGTATGCTCCAATGTAATTTCAGCGAGGAGGCCCTTGGTATCTTTGATATTCTTTATCCTGTTCAACACACCCTTTAACGGAGTGAGGCCAAGCTTTTCAATGGCAACACTGTCCATCCCGGTGCGATAGAAGTAACCAACTTTTTGTTGCTTACTGCCCGCCGGCGCAGTTTTAGCGTTTGCGGCTTCGTCCAGCAGCGTATGCAATGCTTTATAATTGTTCTCCAGCAGCTCGTTGAAGCTACCCCAGCGTGTTTCACTTGCCGGGATCGGGTTCTTTGCAAGCCAGGTGCCATTGGCATACATAAAAAAGTTATCCCCCGGCTTCACACTCATATCCATATTGGCCGGATCCAGCAGTTTTCGCTCCTGCGCGCTCACATTTTCTCCGGCAATAAGAGCTAAAGCCCCCAAACCGGCAACTATTGCATGTTTTAAATTCATCTGTTGCTTTTTTTATTTTAAGGTGCGAAAGTACGATTTACACTTTAATAAAACCTGATTATGGAAAGTGAATAATCGGGGGATTTTTTGTCCGATACAATGGTAACCACGCAATGTATTATCTTCTATTGCGCTTTGTTCTGCACAATAATTTTAAGGATTTATGGTTTTGAATACCTATTTCATAAAAGCTTCTAAAGCCCTATCATGTTTTCTAAGATCAACGAACGCCTCCCTGCGTTCACTATTAGCGCTATGTTTATTTTATGCCGCGCACCCTATCTGAATTATGCCTACTACTGGGATGAAAGCTGGCCTTATGCCGTTGCCATTAGAGATATGTATCATCATGGCATCAGCCTCATGCCCGGCGCCATGGACCCGGAACTATCACGAGGGCATCCGCTGTTCTTTCACGCCATCGCGGCAATGTGGATGCACATTTTCGGTGATTCACATGTATCCATGCATTCGTTCGCGTTGCTGATCTCTGTATTGTTTCTTATTTCTATTTATGAAACCAGCCTTAGTTTGTTTGGCAAGCGAATGGCCACCCTGGCTTTGTTGCTGGTATCAATACAGGAAATGTTCTTTGTGCAGTCGGCGATGGTGTTATTCGAAATGCTGGTCGCATTCCTTAGCTTTCTGAGCCTTGTTTTCTATGTGAAGGAAAGGTACATCCTGACAGCCCTATGTCTCACAATGGTGTTTTACACAAAAGAGAGTGGACTGATTATGGGATTTGTGCTGGGAATTGATGCGCTGGCCGCATCACGCAACAAAGAGCTTCCATTCAGGGAGCGCATGGCCAAATTGCTTTCTGTGGGCATACCCTGCATCCTGATCGGCATCTTCTTCCTGGTACAGAAACACCTTAGAGGCTGGTATGTCTTCCCATTGTATTCAGACCTGGTTAAGTTTGACTGGGATCGGTTTTGGTATTCTTTCCGCATCGGGAGTCTACACTGCATTTTCGTATACCAGTCCCGGCAATATAACTTTCTGCTTTTGGTCATTCTGGCCGTTGTTGCCGCGTTCAGGCAAAGACACCTCAGGCTCCTGGTAGTAATATTACCTGTTGTATGCGTCTATTACTTCGTTGATGATATGCGGGCGGGACGCCTGTTACCGAGCATTCCCTTCTTCCTGGTATTTATTTTTTCGGGGCTTTGGTTTATATATGTGTACAGCGACAGAAAATATTATCCCGATGCAAATCAACGGCTGTTGCTAAGACTAAGTGTCCTTTTCATTTTCTGCTTCCTGTGTTTCTCTTCCATGAATTTCTTTACCGCAAGGTACCTGCTGGCAGCAATGATACCATTGCTTTTTGTTACCGCGGCCTCACTAAATACGCTCATTAACCTTATTGAGCCAAGATTGTACTACGCTGTTGTGCTTACGATACTGGTGACTGGAGCAGGTGCATATATCGCCAACGATAACTGGGGAGATGCCGATCGTGGCTCGTTTGATGCACTGGAGGTGCAACAGGGAGTGGTGGACTACTTTGAGAAGAATGCTACAGGCAATGAGAACATTTCCACAGGCTCATTTTTAACATTGCAGCACCTCACTGATCCGGCCAGCGGCTTTCTGCATACCGAAAAGGCTTTCAAAAACGTTGCCTGGAAGTTCGATGATAGTACGCAATACATGGTGTTTGATAATATAGAGATAGATGTGCGCTACCCCGACTTGAAAAAGCTGCCCAAATTCCATCTGGCACGGCGAATTGAGAAAGGAAAAGTCTGGGCCGAAATTTATATAAAAAACTAACGTATCCTGCGAAGGTGATCGTAAATCAATAAGTATATTTGATGATGAAAAAAATAGCCCGGTTGAAAATAACGCTGCTCTTTCTTCTGTTATGTTCGCTCTCTACAGCAGCATACGCACAGTCGGCAAAAGAAGATGCAATAGATATTGCATTCAGGGAATGTGTTTCTAAAGACACCTCCTCCGGAAACATTAACACCTGTGCTTTTGCAGCCTATGGTAAGTGGAACAAAGAAATGGACAAGACCTACGGCAAGCTGATGAAAGCCCTTAAGAAAACAAAGGATAAAGCGGCTATGAAACAATCGCAGACGGCATGGAAAGCCTACCGGGATGCCGAATTCACTTCATACAATAATATGTTTAACTATCCGGGAAGCAAGTGGTGCATGATGCGCCAGGCCGGCCGCATAGATATTGTGCGGGCGCGGGTATTACAATTGAACGGGTATCTTGAAGGCATGAAAAAGCACTAGCCCACCGGCGTTACCAGGTGGCGCTGATCCTATCGCATTATTGCGGCAGAATCAGTAACTTTAATAAGATCAAAACTGGATTATGGCCAGCCGTTCCTATGCTGATATGCCGCTGCACTATGGCCAGGTGCCACCCTGGCTTTACCAGCGTATGAGCAAACTTGGCGTAGCGATCGTTGAGGCTATAGTACAGGAATATGGCCGGGCTGCTGTCCTGCAGCGGCTCAGTGACCCATTCTGGTTTCAGGCGCTTGGCTGCGTGCTGGGGATGGACTGGCACTCATCAGGTATAACGACTTCCGTAATGGGTGCTCTCAAAAGATCTGTGAACGAGCGATCCAAAGAACTGGGGATCTATATATGTGGTGGCAAGGGGAAGTTCTCAAGAGAAACACCCGCTGAGCTGATGCGCATTGCCGAACAAACCGGCCTGAACGGAGATCTGCTGGTGCGCAGCAGCAAGCTCTCTGCGAAGGTGGACAATACCGCCATACAGGATGGCTATCAATTGTACCTGCACTCATTTGTCCTCAGCAGTGATGGTGACTGGTCAGTAATACAACAAGGCATGAACGATGCCAACGGCATGGCACGCCGCTATCACTGGCACTCGCCTACTCTTGCATCGTTTGTTGAAGAGCCGCACACCTTCATCTATGGCAAAAGCCAGGGGCAGATCATCAACATTACCGACAAGCATGCCGATGCAACGCGGGCCGGCATATTGCAGCTCACGCAGGAAAATCCGGAGAAGCTGCTGCCCGAAATAAAGAAACTCGTCATGCCTTCGCATCATGATGTGAAAGCAAAGGATGTGGACCTGAAAAGACTGGGAAGTGTGCTGGCGGTGGCTTATGAAAAGGAACACCTGGATATGGAATCATTGCTCCTGCTCGAAGGCCTTGGCCCGCGCACATTGCAATCACTGGTATTGGTGAGTGAGGTCATCCACGGTACGCCCTCACGTTTCGAAGACCCAGCCCGTTTCTCATTTGCACACGGCGGCAAGGATGGACATCCATTCCCCGTCCCTACCCATGTTTACGACGAGGCAATACAGACGCTTGAAAACGCAGTGAACCGCGCCAAACTCGGTATCAATGATAAAAACGAAGCCATAAAAAACCTCTCAAAGGCCGCAAAACGGCTGGAACAGGACTTTATCCCGAACGATAATTTTGAGCAGCTTATCGAACGTGAACGGACTGATTCCTGGAAGTATGGCGGACGGACGGTATTTGGGAAAGCAAAGCCACCGAAGGACAAACCGGGGGATGGGCAATTGACGTTGTTCTAATTATTCCAGATTATTTCAACTTTGTAACAGCAAAATATGGATGATCCGGATTTACAATTAATTCCTGTCTTAGCGGATGAATTAATACATCAAGATCTTCCAATGGAATTGCACCAAGTAATGGCTCACAATCAGCAGGCAAAACGAGTGCCCGGCATGTAGTAGCTCTGTTTTTGAATCTAAGTTCTACAGGAGCCACAACGTCGCATTCCACAATATGCCCATTGGCTAGTTGAGCCTTCCTTTTATCAACAACCGGAAATTGTAGTTGTTCTTGAATATTCTCATTAATGGCTAACATATAGGAGCCAGTATCAACGAGCATATTTACGTGCATGCGCTTCACCTCTTCCTCACCAATGATAAATTTACGAGATAAGGCAAGGTCATCACCATTTATCAACTCAATATCTGCATAAATAAGCCCCATATGAGAAATTTATGGTGTAAAAATAAACTAAAACTTACATTTCAACTGTTATAAAATTAAACGCTGGGAGCAAACAATTCCCCTTGCCCGCTTTTACCTGAGTGCTTCCACTCATGATCCAGCAACCACTTCTTGCGCTGCAACCCGCCGCCGTAACCGGTAAGGCTGCCGTTTGTACCTATAACCCTGTGGCAAGGAATAATAATGGCAATTCCATTCTCCCCGTTAGCGCCGGCCACTGCCCTTATTGCCTTTTCATCGCCCAGGAAAATGGACTGTTGCTTATACGACCTTGTTTCGCCATAAGGTATTTTCATCAACCCTTCCCAAACCCGCTTCTGAAAGGGAGTGCCCACAAGATGCAGTGGCAGGTCGAATTCCGTTCGGGTACCCACAAAATATTCGCCGATCTGTGTTTCCAGTAATTTAAAGTGCACATGCTCCCCCTCCGCAAATTGTTGCCCGCTGAGGGTCTCTATCCGTTTCATGATGGCATCTATACTCTTCCGGTATTGGAAGTCGAACAGGCAGATACCCTCGTCGCTGGCGCCTATACGCATTTTCCCAACCGGCGTATCTATGTGTTTCAGGAAGATCATTAAGAATGGCTGCTTCTGTAAATTTACTTAAGCACGGAGACAATTAGAAATTATTTCACTCACTTCAGCCGCCCGGTTGTAAACCATGATATGTGTTCCACCCTTCACCCAGTGATCTGCACGTACATTTTTTGCGGGAATGATCTTATCTGCGGTGCCATGAATATGGAAAATCTCTTTTGGGTAACTGGCATTATTCCAACCCACAACCGCACCTAATGACCATTTAATAAAGCCGGGATCGGTGTCACGCATCATGGCTTTAAGCAGCTCACGATCATCTTCCGTTTCCGCCCCTATTACGTTGAAATTCATTAGGTTGGCGTGTCCAAAAAAACCAGGCGGCAATGTCTGTATCACACTTTTCAGAAAAGGCTTTCGGCCAATACGGGGTAGCTCTGCAGTGGTTTTTGCGCTTGATACGAGGAATATCTTTTGGCATTGAACGATCTTTCCTACTTCCACAGACAGCATTCCACCAAGCGACAATCCCAATATAATCGGGTTTTCCTCAGGTATTTGTTTGGTGAGTTTTTGAGCGTAGGTTGCTAAGGTATCATTCTTGTCATATGATGTCCATTTCACCGGCACAAGCTCATATCCCGGAACGGAGAGCTTCGTGAATATCCGCTCATCAGCACCCATGCCGCTGATACAATAGATTCGCTGCATAACGGCTGTATGAGGTAAGCTGAAAATAGAGGACTACACTGTCGCCTGCTTGAATTGCTCCTTAAGCTTTTCTATGAGGTTGGAACTCACGATCTTACTGGCTGCATCGATCATATTCCTGAAGGCATAAGCATGCGCTATACCATGACTGATGATCACCGGGCTATTGATACCAAGGATCGGGGTACCTCCGTATTTCTCAAAATTGAAGTTATCGAGGAATGGATCATCAAAACCCTTCTGCACTTTGAAAATGTCGTAGATCGACTCTGCCATCTTTAGCAGCACATTGCCTACGAAGCCTTCGCACACAATGACTTCAGCTTTGTCAATAAAGACATCCCTGCCCTCTACATTGCCGATAAAATTAATGTTGCCATTCTCTTTCAGCAATGGGAAGGTGGCCTGGCAAAGAATATTGCCCTTACCTTCTTCCTCACCGAGGTTCAGCAGGCCTACACGCGGTTTATCAATACCAAGCACATATTGCGAATAGAGCGACCCCATTTCGGCAAACTGCACGAGGTGTTCTGGTTTACAATCAGCATTGATACCTGAGTCGAGCAGGAAGTTGTGCTTTCCGTCAGTTCGAGGCAGAGGCGTAGCAATAGTGGGGCGAAGTATGCCCTCTATTGCTTTTACCGTATACATGGCCCCGACCATCATGGCGCCGGTATTGCCAGCACTGATGAACGCATCGATCTTACCCTTCATAAGCATGCCAAACCCAACAGCAATGCTTGAGTTTGGCTTTTCTTTAAGTGCTTTTGTGGGATGCTCGTGCATACCTATTACCTCCGCCGCCTCAACAAATGTGAAGCGGTGATGATAAGCATCTATTAAAGGAAGGAATGGGGCTGCCGCATTTGCATCTCCTATCAGAAACAGGTGTACCGACGAATCCGACACCTGCTCAAAGTATGATTGCACTCCTTTTATGGGTTCGGCGGGGGCATAGTCCCCGCCCATAATGTCAAGCCCTATCTTCATTAACTGAAAATAATAAGTTATTGATTCGTTTCACCCTCGGTGGCTGCTGCCGGTGCTTTGTCAACCACTACTTTGCCACGATAGTAGAGTTTTCCCTCTACCCAGTGAGCACGGTGACGCAGATGTGTTTCACCTGTTACGCTGTCTGTGCTCCACGTTTCTGCTGTAGCCTTGTAGTGTGTACGACGCTTAGCTCCTCTCTGCTGTGAATGTCGTCTTTTAGGATTAGGCATTTTACTTTATTTATTTGATTTACAATTAATTACAAACTTCAACTAACAATGTACTATATACTATTTACTACCTACTAAAATTATATTTCACTTCTTTGGCCCCTGCTTTGGCTGCTTATCGGCTTTTATATCCTTAAGCGTTTCTAAGCCCTTCCAAAGCTGGTTTTCTTTATGTTCCGGCGGTTCAGAAAGCTTATCCAGCAGGTTCAACGCTGCAGGATTGCATCCTGATTTACCATGCTCATCATCCGGGTGTATATGTTGCAACGGTACACTCAGCAAAATGAATTCATAAAGCCAGTTACTGATGTCTATCACCGTTTCACTCCGCGGAATAAAGACCACATCATCCTCATCTTCTATACTCGCGTCATCATCACCGGTCAGCTTTATCACGAGGTTGAACTCGTCCCAAAGCCTCAGCTTGAAATCATCCCCACACCTGTCGCACGGAACTGTAACATGACCATCTACATCAAAATGGCACATGAAGAAACTCTCATGCTTATCAAAGACCAATGTTATGCGCGCATCCCAATCACTAAAACTCTCATCCACCTCCCGCTCCTGCATGAACCGATCATCGATATCGTACACGTAGGTATGTGGTCCGGGTTTCAATCCCTGCCAGGCTATCTCATATTCCCGGGTATGCTTCATTACAGTTTCCCGATCGAAGCTCACAGTTTGCAGTTACAAATAACAGTCTTAAACTGCCTGCTGCTTACATTTACTCCAAACGGGCTGCAAATGTAGCAAAAAAACTCGGGAATTCATCAAATCTCACCAAATTACATCAATTTATTCCGCTTAATTAAAAATGCGTGCAGCACTTCCTCCACAGGCTTAGAGAGGTCTACAGCTACCCTGTCGATCTGGTATTGATGGCAACGATTTTCGATCAACTCCTGGAACTGTCGCATTTTAGTAACATATTGATCTTTTATCTGATGCGGTTGTAGTTTTATACGCTCCCCGCTTTCCATATCAACAAATTCATATGGACGGTTCTCAAATTCAAAATCGAGCTCCATAGCGCCATCAACTACATGAAACAAAATAACCTCATGCTTGTTGTAACGCAGGTGCTGTAACGCAGAAAAAACATCTTCAATATTTTCGGCATCATCCATCATATCGCTAAAAACAACTATTAGTGACCGCTTGTGCATTTGCTCGGCCACCAGGTGAAGCGCACCAGCCGCATTGGTCACCATATTTTCAGACGAGATATTCATCGTCCTCTGTAGTTCGTTCATTAGCATCCGGTAGTGACTATGAGCCGAGCGACAATCAGATAGATAATTTACTTTCTGATCGAACAAGGCCAGCGAGGCAGCATCTAGCTGCCGCTTCAATAGCTGCATCAGGCTCGCTGCAGCCACGCACGAAAACTGGAGCTTATTCAGCTTTTTTTCATCCTTAGGGAATTGCATGGACGATGAAGTGTCCAGCACCAGGCAGCAGCGCAAATTTGTCTCTTCTTCAAAGCGCTTCAGAAATAGCTTATCCGTCCTGCCATACACCCGCCAGTCTATGTGCCGCATCGGATCGCCCGGATTATACAGGCGATGCTCTGCAAATTCCACCGAAAATCCATGAAAGGGGCTTTTATGCAACCCTAAGATAAAGCCTTCCACCACCTGCCGGGCAAGGAGTTCCAAATTATCGGTAAGCGGTTGCTGAAGGATCATCTGTTCAATTTAATACACGCAATTTACAAGACAAATACGGTAAGCGAAGTTAAAAAATGTATTTAGTTAGGGAAGATGTATTTCGGGATGGTTACTTATATACCCGCTCAATAATATTCATAAGAGGATTGGTCATAAAAGTTGTCACCAGCGCCATCATCACCATCATCGTAAATATCTCCGGTGTAAGTATATGCATGTCATAGCCTATGTTCAGTACCACCAGTTCCACCAGCCCCCTTGTGTTCATCAATGCCCCGATAGATAGACTATCTTTTGTACGCTCCCCTGCAAGCTTTGCTGCCAGTGCGCTCCCGCCAAATTTACCCGCTACTGCTACTGCTATTATAATAAGGCACACACCCCACAGCGCAGGGTTATTTATCAGGCCGATATGAGTGCGCAAGCCCGTAAACACAAAGAATAAAGGCAGCAGCAAAACAAGCGCCACATCCTCAATTTTATCGATCAGCAGCTTTCTGAAATTCCAGTCGTGCGGCATGATCACACCTGCCAGGAAGGCGCCGAACAAAGCATGTATGCCTATTATCTCGCAAGCATACGCGCTGCCCAACATGATGAGAAAGATGATCGCCAGCCTTGAGCGCTTTATAAGCTTATCACGACTGGCATTAACTGCGAGCTTTTGCAGCAAAGGACGAATTACAAAAAACATCACTGCTACGTGCACCACAGCCCACATGATGGTATATAAGGACGCGCTCAGTGACCCGGCTCTTGCAATAGCAATAATAAGCGCCAGCGCACACCATGCCGTCACGTCACCCACTGCAGCTGCCGTAAGTGCAATAGTTCCCAGTTTGGTATTGGCTATTCCACGCTCTTTAATGATCCGTGCAAGGACCGGAAAAGCAGTAATACTCAACGCTATACCAGTAAATAATGCGAACGCGTAAAAAGTAACTCCTGCCGGGGCATATTTTTCATATAAGAAATACGCAAGGGCAACGCCCGATGCAAAGGGTATGACTATACTAAAGTGACTGATAAGTATTGCCGCGCCAGCTTGTTTTTTTAACACCTCTATATCCAGCTCCATGCCAATTACAAACATGAACAGGATAAGGCCCACCTGGCTCAGCATCTGCAGGTTACCCATAGAAGTTGCCGGGAACAGAAATGCACTAAACCCCGGCAGCAACGCTCCCATCAGCGACGGCCCAAGCAATATGCCTGCCACTATTTCCCCCATTACTGCCGGCTGCCCGATCTTCTTGAAAAGGTAGCCAAACACCTGCGAGGCAACCAATATCATTGCCAACTGCAAAATGAAGATCGGCAGTGGATGCCTGAACGCACTGGCAACATCATGCTTCAATGCCGCCCCCGATGATACATACTGCACGCCGGCCATGTGGGCAGCCTGCAGACCCTTACCAGCACTAAGTACAAAGTACAGCACAGCAATAAAGCCCGCAATGGATAAAATATATAAAAGGGTTTTACCTCCTCGCATCATATGGTTTGGGGAGGTAAAATAAGGAAATATTGGCATCTGGTCGTGCACCAGATCAGCGAATGCAGGATTTCCAAAATAAGAGTGATGAACATTACCGTCAATCCTTACCGATGTGCAACAACTATTTTCTTGGATTGGATACTCTTTGCCGTTTGTATCACAAGGTTATAAGTACCCGCTGCCAGTTCTTTTGTTTTAAACGAATAGTTTGTCCTACCTGTGCTTGTGGTCAATTCTGCCACCTTCTGTCCAAGCACATCATAACAACTGATAGTACCATTTCCGCCCTCCGATAAAATGATATTAACCACATCGTTGGCCGGATTTGGATAAATATTTGCTTTCAGCATTTGCGCATCACCTACGGCTGAGACATCCTTTTTGTCGTAGATAAAGAAGTCGTCAATCGCGCCAACAGTGGTGCTTTGCCCGTTGCTGTCCCAGGACATTAGCAGAGAATCGGAAGCAAAAAATTTCAACTGAATATGTGATGCACCCGGCAAATAAGTATTCACGGCGAATATACGGCGGCGCCACGCTACATCAGGTTGATAAGTCTTTTCTATGGTCTGCCACGCGCCACCCGCACCGTCGTTCATTTTCACGATCCATGGATCATTCTTGAAATTCGCCCCCTGCTCGTTCGAGAACCAACGGTAATATTCAACCACGGGGTTGGTGAATGCTGAAATATCAAAAACCGGGGTTAATACCGTCGAAGTGCCGCCGGTCACTCCGGTTCCGGAGAACAAAGCCCCTGCACCCGTGATCAGGCACTTACCACTGCCCGTAGTATGGTCCTGGTCAGGCCATGCAGTAAAAAAAATCGTAGCTGGCATTGGTACACCCTGGTGCCACAGTCCATCAGTTGCATTATCGCCGGCGTTGCCACCTATCCCCCAGCCTGCTGCTGACGCTTCAAAGTTATTGCTGTCTACAGCACCAATGCCTACCCCAAATTGGTAAGGTATAGTTACCTGGCTTGTTGCCATCGCCGGGTTACAGGTGATCGGGAAAAAAGCATTGGGATAACCTAGGCCGTCATGCACAATAAAATAGTATTCAACCGTAGCGCCAAAGTCCTGCGCCGGTATCGTTCCGGTGAAGTTCATGCTGCTGTTTGTGAGCACCACCGGCGTCCAGGCGCCGGCACCGTTTATCCGGTAATACATGGTAAGGTCATGAAAATAAGTAGCCGATCCGAGTGACAGATGTGCAGAAACAGGAATTGGTACACCTTGTAGCTGGTTGCCTAATTCAGTATGTGTCAGCGTCGCGTCCCGTTCAAGATAGATACCGTGTTTTGCAAACGCAGCCACGATCTGTGCATAATGCGGCGTACCATCAATCAGGTTACTGTTGTTATCATCGGCCATCAATGCATCCACAAGTATCGTCTGGTACACATCCCCTTCTGTGCCATCTGGTCCGTCCGGTACATCATAGTATACATCTGTAAAAAGCCTCGTCATGGTATCTATGCTCCCCACAGCAGCGCCCAGGTCCCACCAGCAGCCAGCTATGATCTGGCCATTCTGGTGAGGATCGGCCAGGAGAGACGTGTTAAGATCTAAGGGATAAACCTGCGGCGTCATATCATACCTGCGGATAAAGCCTCCATAACCCACAAATGCGTTCTCCGCCATTACCGGGTGCCGGGTTATGCTCAATGCCCAAATATCTGAGTTCGCCTCATTAAGCGCACCATTTACGAGCGTTGCACCACTTACAACAGTATAAAAATGATCGGATATGCCATGGCCATATTCGTGGTATATAACATCACCAATTTCAGAGAATGAATTGCATGTGGCGTCCGCCGCATAAAAGTTGATATCAGTGCCGGTATAAAAAGCATTGCAGGTACCGCTCGTCAGGTCCACATTAGTCGGCAGCGAAAAGTCCATATCGGTAAAAGAAGGGAAATAACCTTTCATAAAATTATGCACCCTGTTCACATGATAGTATGCATTGATGTGCCGTCCGCTGCATGGTGCAGTAGTAGGATACATGAAGGTGGTTCCAGGCGTCAGAACCGTATCGAAAAATGTAGGTATCAGGCCGGTTACAGAGTCAAATACAGTTGACCATCTGCCTGCGAGTGGAATAGCCGTGGGCAGTGGCAACGATATCGATGTGTCAGCATATTTTCCGGTAGTATCTGTAAAGTAAGTGGTCGCACCAATTGTCAGGCCAAGGTTGGGAAGCGCCTCTACTGAAGATGGGTTCAGCGTACCATTCTTATACACTACACCCTTCACGGTAAGGTCATAGCCGGTCTCTTTCACCTCGTTCGTGCGATACAGTACTGTACCGTCAACTGCATCAACGTACCCCGTAAGTTTCAGCGGCACACTCCCTTGCACCCTCGATGTGATCTTAAAAGGCCACGCCGGGTGCATCGTATAACCATTCGCAGATGGGATAGGAAACCATGCCCAGTTACCGGTTATCTCGGCACTGGTAATTGTTATCCCATCCAGGTCATTAACTGCTGCCTGCTGCGCGCGTTCCTTCGTAAGCACCGGGGCGCCTTTCTTTGGCACAGGCCATACCCCGCTTGACCTCGTGCTGCTCAACAGTGTTGCGCAATACTTTCCCGATACCGAATACATGATCGATGTGATCCGGCAGGCGGTCAATGCACTGAAACAAAACGGGTGCTTCTTCATTGGCGATATGCAGGGCATGGGCTCACTGGAAATGTACCATGCCATGGATCACCTGCACCGGGCATCAGCCGACACTACACTCCGTCAATTCCGGGATGTGGTAACAAACAGGGTGCGCATTGAAGAAGAGTTTGTGGCCGACCCGGCGTTCTTCTATCTGCTGCCTGCGCTCATCCCGCAGATCACAGGCGTTGACGTTCAGCTCAGAAAAGGAAAGTCGGTCAATGAGACAACGAAGTACCACTACGATATCTGGCTCTACACTTCCGGCGCCCCCGAAGTGGTGCAACCACAGCTCACAAAAAAATGGGATAGCATTCAAACCATAGATCAACTGGGATCTCTGTTGACATCAAATGCCGGATCAGTTGTAGAAATAAAGAACATACCGAATTCCCGCACGTCCAAAGATCACAAACTGCTGCAGCTACTGCGTACAGCAGACGAAACAATGAAGGTTGCTGACATAAGGACCGCTGTGGAACAGGCGCCCGTCGGCGTGCATCCCGATCTTTTCTGGGCGCTCGGCGATAAACTGAAATACAACACGCATATCAGGTGGGCTACCAACGGCAGTGACGGTCTTTTTGACGTAGTATTTATTCCCGCATCAGGCAAACTGCGATTACCACCATGCGCAGACAGCGGAGAAATGCAAAAGAATATCTACGATCTCGCAAGAACACCCATAGTAAATAATGAAGTGAATGTTCCCGCTGAACTTGTTGAAAGCTGGAAAAAAAGCCTGTCGGGCATGCTGCCCGCATACATGGTTCCTGAAGACTTCATAGCGCTGAAGAAATTCCCCTTAACCCCAAATGCAAAGATCGATCGCAAAGCGCTGCCAAAGCCCCACCCGCGAAAAGATACTGAAAAACCAAAAGGGCGCATAGTGCTCACGGCTAATGAACAGATCATAACAGGCATCTGGAATGAGGTGCTCGGCCTGAATAACCTGGACCCCACCGACGATTTCTTCCAGTTGGGTGGTCACTCCTTGCTGGCAGTAAAGGTTATGGTCGCCATTGAAAAGAAAACTGGTAAACGCCTGCCCATAGCTACGCTGTTCAATAATTCAACCATAGAAAAATTAGCTCGGCAACTGGTCGATGAAAAAACCGAATTCAGATGGGAGGCCATCGTACCCATTAAAACAACCGGGAGTAAAGTTCCCGTATTTCTTATCCACGGCGCAGGGCTTAATGTTCTGCTCTTCAAATCAATAAGTGAATACTTTGATGCAGACCAGCCTGTCTATGGTATTCAGGCGCTCGGCCTATACCGGGAAACAGAGATACCGGAGACCATCGAAGAAATTGCGGCCAGGTATATCAAAGAAGTGTTGCAGGTTGTGCCCGATGGCAATTGTGCACTCGCAGGCTATTCAATGGGCGGCTTCATCGCTTACGAAATGGTGCGCCAGTTAAAAGCAGTCGGCAAGGAAATTAAATTCCTTGCAGTGATGGACACCTACGCCGGCAACAATCAGGCGGTAGAAAGTAAAGCCGCATACCTGGCCGATAAAGTAAAGCGTCAGTTCCGCAAGGTTCCGTTTTTCGCAAAGTCATTTATCCACGATCCCGGCGAGGCATTCAAATACCAGGTGGTAGTGGCTCAGAGACGATTGAAAAAGCTGGGCGCGCCCGGCATCATCATACCAAAGGATACATTTACCGATTACGAGGCTGAAGTATTAAAAACGTACGACAGAGCCCTTTCAAATTACGTCCTCGCGCCGCTCGATGTGAAGATGATCTTGTTCCGTGTTGAGCAGCGGCTGTATTTCCTCGATGACCTGGTATACCTTGGCTGGGCCAAATTTGCAAAAAAAGGTGTGAAAGTTCACGAGGTCCCCGGAGACCATAAAACGTTCCTCTTCCCACCCAATAGCGAACGGTTTGCACACATCATGCAAGCCGCCCTTGATGCCGAAACAAAAAAAACCGAAAGATCTTAAAGACATTTAAACAGCTCACATACCACTACGCTTCTTTTTATACATCGCTTTATTAATTACTGCTTCTTCATCTGTTCCTGCAGACCGGGAAGCAGTTACTATTTCAACATGCTCCTTGCCTTTTGTTTCCTTAAAAAGAATGATCTTCTGGTCAATTTTCATACTACTGGATAACACACAAGTCAGGCTTTCATCAGTCACATCAAATGTGAATTTTACCGCACCGGCATAATTGTTCCTGATCCTCAGGTCCTTGTAACCATACACAACCGATGCATCAGCGCCCAACGGGGTGAAACGTTCATCGTCATTATAAATGTCCACCGAATGATTGTGCCGCTCTGCGATCGTCATGCCGCAAATAATAGATGTGTGATACATGATACTCGCCAGTTGGCATAGCCCCCCTCCGTAATCCTCGCTCACTTCGCCGTTGATGATATTCCGGCCCAGTTTATACCCGTTCCTTTTATTCGGGCATTTCACCGTGTTCCAAAACGAGAACACCTCATTCGGCAATATCACCAGCCATTCAATTTTCTCCACACCATTTCTGATATTGTGGATCTTATTCTGCAGGTGCGTACTCTTCATGATCGGTTGGGTCAGCGAAAATGAATGCTCAAAACTCAACGCGCTGCGCCGCTCCCGGGCAAACGATCTGTATGCTCCGGAGATAAAGTCACGATACCGTCTCATCCAAAACCTGTAAAGGAGCCGTATGTTTTTGGAAAGTAGCTTTGTCATTTCTTGACCAATACGATAACTAAATAGGATGCGTACTTTTTAAATATTGAGCGGCACAAAATGCTGTCAAAATGAAAAAAATATTTTCGCAGCCATGATGGCAATCTGTGAATTGGAAAGAAAAGCACTCCATAATATGTTTTGATGCGCAATTTCTCGCCGGCTTGCTTTGTTATCTCATCAATTGTATACCCACTCGCACCATGCCATCCCTCTTTCTGTTTATTAAACAATGCTCTGCGGCTTTTCGATGGAAAGTCAAAAATAAACATCCCGCCGGGGCGCAGTATCCTGTGTGCTTCATCGATGATCTCAGTCGTCTTCGTTTCAGACAAATGCATAAATACGTGAAAGCAGAATATTGTATCTGCGCACTCATTTCCGAAATGGGTGTTGGCGGCATCTTCAACAAAAAACTCCTTATTACCATGCTTCAATTTAGCTTGCGCCACCATTTTGCTGCTGGCATCCACTCCATAGCACGCAAACTCCATAAAGCGGCCCGTACCACAGCACAGATCAACATTTACACCTTGAATATTTGTTATTTCTTTCAGTAAAATACTACGCTCCTGCCTGTGTATAAAACTACCATAAGTATTTTCAAATCTGCTATGATCATAGTATTCCGCTGTTTCATCATAATACGACCGGATAATGCTATCCTCTGGCGTCATCTGCGCCTCCCGAAGTTTTTCCTCCGCCATTATTTCCTGATCTTTTTTATGAAAAGACACCTCTTCAAATTTAAATAAATATTGTTTATAAAAAAGACTTCCAATTACGATAAACGGATGATTTGAAGCTTTTTAACGAAAAAATATCTTTCCTTCTGCTATAAATATTATCATGCAAAAAGTACTTTAGTCCTGTACATAATTCTTTTCAACACTAAAATAGTAAACTTGAAAAAGATCATTTTGTTGTCGTCTCTTTTATTGAGCTGCTCCATGTTAAACGCGCAGCAGCCTGCAAAAACAAAAACTGCAGCCATCACTGTTACTCCCATCACCGAAGCAGAGGCGGTCAAAGTACCGGGAATGCGTGATGGCGCAAGTTGTACCTATGTCCGTAAAAAAGGTCAAAACCCGTTCTTCGTGGTAGCGCTCGATGGTGCAACAATTAAGGTCAACAACAAAATAGTCCCTTTG
>CANJQU010000030.1 GCA_947476485.1 Chitinophagaceae bacterium | reverse complement strand
GTTGAGCGCCTTGATAAAGGACAACTGTAGGTTGCCATCGCAGTTGGTCTGCTTACCATCTTTTATTTCGAAGTCGGCCTGACGGGGTATCATCATGGAGAGGGAGCTGCCACTTTCATCAAGTATCTTTTTCAGCTCTAGTTTCGTCTGCTCATCGTAAGAATCGTACTTGATAACGCGGACGGGCTGGCCGAAGAGCTCGATATACTGAGCCCAATCGGAAATGCCGCCACGCTTGTAGAGGCAGTACGGTGCACACTTCAGGAGCAGTCCGAGATCCTTTTCATCTCCGATTATCCATACACTATCAAGCGATGTATAAGGTATGCCATCGGTACCGGCCTGCTCAAATGCGACGATCCCTAACTCTGGTTTAATATGCTTGCGTGGGATGAGCTCACAGGCGAGTTCTGCACCGGGCAGGAACTCAATACCGGAAATGCCCCATAGCCGAGTTTCCATAATAGTGCGCATAATTTCGCGAAATGCAGAGGACTGAATGAGCTCATTCATTGCGAGGTTCTTCGTGCCTTGAGTTTCGAAGCAGATCTCTTTATTCAGCACTGCATCGATGCGCTTTGAAACGACACCGGAAAGATGGCCATCGAGAATGATGTCTTCGTAGAGGTCGTAGAGCCGAGAGCGATTTGGATACCATATAGATTCTGCGCTGACCAGTGCACCGCGCCATGTCTGAATATCCTTTCGACCACGATCTACGGAACGAATATTAAGTTCGTTAAGAATTATAGATCCGGGCTCGTGTACTGTTTTGTATGTTTTTGCCATAAATTGTTATTATTCACTATTATTATGATCCTTTAAAAAACTCTATCTTGTGCGGAATAAAATACGCCAGATAAAATGAGGAGGTTAATAGCCGATGTTTATAAAATAGTTTTCAGATTAACAAGTAATAAGGTAATCTCGCTCTTCACGGCTCTTGCATATATTTCCACACTTAACCTGTTGCTTATCTATGGTTTTGGTATACTGGCCGAGGGCTGGCTACCTACATCATACGTTCATATTGCCTTTGCGTTTCCATATATTATCGGCGTCATCATAGCGATGCTTGTTTTCAACTTTGTGATCATGCTTCCGTTGCAGAATTTATCAAGATCGAAAGAAGCAGGGGTAATGTATGTGCCGCTGGTGGTATTTACCATGGCAGCGCTGCTGTTATTTATTTACATAAAATATTTTTACCTGTACCTAGCGGAGTATTGACAAATCGAAACGGAGGATAGCCTGCTTTTGCATTTTTGATACTGCATTAAATTACTACCTTTATTCGTCCTATTACAAGACTTAGAAAATGAGAAGTTTAATTGTTGCTGTGTATCGCCTGGTCTATGATGTAACCCGTTTCAAGTTATTCTCACTTGTTGTTGCGATCGCATACATAAGCCTGCTGAACCTTGTGATGATCTATGGACTGGGGCAACTGATGGCTGGCTGGCTGACGCCTCCCTTTGTATTGAAATTGTTTAAGTTTCCTTACATTATTTTTACTGCGCTGCTGATGACGTACCTGATCTACAGGGCCACGCCTAACCGGAAGAACTTATCTAAGGACGCAAAAAAAGTGACCAAGTATACCGCAGTGATGATCTATACGGGCCTTTGCATATTGGTGCTGGCGTATATTATGAACATTGACAAAATACAGAAACTTTTACACCCTGAACCTATACGCAAGAAACGCCCAAACCCCAAAAACGCGTTTCAAAGCAAGCCATTTCCGGCAAAAACGATCTCGTATACGGAGTATGTGCAGGGCGGGGTTGTGTGAGGATATCTCCCGCAAGGCCGCTCAGTAATAGTTGTTGCGTTTGGGGTTGCTGCTCCATGAAATGGAGTCACCCTCAGGTGTTTCTTCTCCTGTAGTATCGGCGTATGGCCAACCCTGCGGCTGTGCCTGCCCGGTCATAATATTTTTCAGGGAGCCTATTGCGTCTTCGTAGGCAGTGCGATAAGCTGCATAGTCTATACCGACATTGGAGAGCCGCAACAGGTGCCAGCAGGCGAGGTCTTTGACGAGTGACTTAAGGTATTCGTCCCTGACCGCAGGTGGTGTAATGCCGGCACCGAACAACTGGACAAGATCGAAGCGGGCGAGGTACATCTTGGCTTCCTGAATGGCGGTATCGATGGCCCTGGTTGTTATAGTGTTGTCTGTGCGGGTAATTTCTGTAATGATCTCCGGATAAATGTTTGTGGCGAGATCGGATGGGGTGATGATAGGCATGGTGAAAAAGTTAAGCTCACCCAGCGAGCTACGCTCCTTCGCAGGCGCGCACTCCGAAGAAGCGGGTGAGGTGGAGTTGAGTTATGTAATATTGTTTGACCGTATTTTAAGGAAATGAGTTTAGTGCCGTATGCGAGCCAACCACCCCAGATCGGAGCAAGCTCCGATCATAGACCTTCGGTCGTGCCTTTGCAGGCACCTAAAAACAGGAGTGGAGGTGTAGCGTGGCTCTTACAGCCAACTGGTTACTCTTCGTCCTGAAGTTTTTTCCTGGCGGGGGCGTCTTCTTCGGGATCATCGTCATCATCTTCGCCCTTGTTTTTTTTGGCGGCAGGTTTTTTGACTCCGGGCTTTCTGATCTCGGTATCGTTATCCTGTTCTATGTCGGAAGTTTCGCCGGTGGGCTTAACGGCTGTTATCTTCTTAGCTGCACGGTCGTAAGTGATCTCGAAAATATTGGTTGAGTTGTCGCCAATGTTTTCGCAAATATAGCCAGTCAGGGTTTTAGCTTCGTCACCGGCATCACCAAGGGAGTCTACATAAACAGCGATCTTTACGGGCATTTTACTTGCATTGCGAAGAGCCGGGATCTTTTTACGCTCATCAGCATATTCGGGAAGGGCGAGCATCTGGCGGCGGAAGAGATTGTTGTCAACTTTCAGTTTTGAAACGATCTTCTTTTCTGCAGCGTTTTGATGGATATCCTGAATTCTTTCGTCCCGTTCTTCCTTTTTTGTTTGCGCGGAGGATGTAGTAGCCAATGCGAGGAGAAAGATGATGATTAGGTGTTTTTTCATATTGTGTCTGGATTTAACCGTGCAGGCGGTGAGGCGCAATTTTTCAAGAGCAAATTTATTGCTTTTTGTCTTGTATTTGGTTGTGTTGTTTTGTCGAGTAACTAATTGGTAAAGATGGTTGCTGATCTGTTCACCATCTTTTAATGTGCTGTTGTCGCTTTGAGAGGGATATACCTTTGCCATCTTTCTTTAACAATATTTCGTTGATCTTCCAGATGGCGCCCTCTACTGCATCGGGGCCATCGTTGTGGGCGCGGGAACCCGGAGCGAAGGCGGTGAATTGTTCTGCGAGTCGCTTCATGTGCTGATTGTCGCGTTCGGCAGCACTAAGATATAGCTGGCCATTCCGATGCAGCGGTTCGAGGAGGCTTTCGATGCGCATGAACTTATCGGGCTTTCGCCGATTGTCGCCGCGTATGGGTATGATCCTGCCCGTGCGCGTGCCGGCATCACTTACCTCTTTGACGAGCACATCCTGCATGAATGTTTCTTCCATAAAATAATAGCATAGCTCTCCCTTCACAATATCCATAATGACATAGTGCCAGTCGATCATGTGGGCGGTAGTGGCCTGGGCGAGAAAACATTTAATGATATGAAATTCATTCTGCCATTTGCCAACGAGTACCGTTGCTTTGTAATCGTTGGTGTCTTTATAAGAAGGGTCGGTGTAGCATACGAGTATATCATATTCACATAGTTGCTTTGCGGGCTTGTATGCCATTGATTTAAACACCGACCCCTCGGTAATAGGATTATTGAAGTATTCTTTCTGCTGGGCCGCGTAGCTTTTCTGAGCGAGCACACGGTCGATATCTTTTTCCGTATTTTTTTCGGGCCACGCCGAACGACCGTCGGGATCGCGGATGTTGATAACTTCAGTGCAGTCTGCCAGTTTTGATGCGCGCTCTACGCAGCTATCTACTGCGATGCGGTTGCCACAAAAAATGATCGTAGTTGAGGACGATACCGAACGGGTGCCGATGGCCGCTTCCTCTATCCATCTCCACTTTTTCGCGACTATCTCCGGGTTGAGGCAATCGGCATCCGTGTCTACATCGTCAAACAATAATATATCCGGCCGGACCTCACCGTTACGTGCGCCGCGCGGGCTCTGGCCTACGCCGAGCGCACGAAAGGCTGCCCCACTTTGGGTGATGAATTCGCTTTCCTGCCATTTACCGGTGGTTTGCTGTGTACCGTAGTCCTGGATGATGCGTTGGTTACATTCAAGGTTAGCCCTGTAGGGCATAAGCAGGCGACAGGCATTGTCTAAGCTGTTGCTGATGAGGAGCACATAGCGCTTTCGGTGACGGGAGCCGTCAATTGTTTTATGCCCTACCAACGTGAGGTAAAAGACCTCCATCATTGTGCGTGTACTCTTGGCGAGCTCGCGGCTCCACAAGCGCACCTCATACCATTCTGAATTTTCGATGATGCGTTTTGTGGCTTCTTTGTGAAAGGCTGCCGGAGCGGCGTATGCATAAGCGGGGAAATAGTAATTGAACCATTTTTCGGGCACTTCCTCCAGTTCCTGTCGTCGTTCAGCGGCCTTTTCTTTTGTTTCATTAGGATCGATCTCTGTTGTGGCCATTATCATTTTGAAATGGCTGCCCCAGCGTGCTATCCATTGTTTGTCTGTCATAAATCTGTTTATTTAACTGCAAAGGCGCGGATACGCAATGGGGTGGTATCCCGATTAAATTAATGCGCCAAAAGGTGTGCATATTTTTTCGCGAAAGGGCAACCGGGGAAGATTAAGGTTGCGCGTATTTGATCGCGATGTTTACCGGGTTGAAACCGCGGGTTACGTATTTGGGTTACCGGATGTTCCTGGGTTGGGTCCTGTCCTGCTCGCGGATGAAGGCATCAAAATGAATGCTGACTTGTCGTGCCAGTTCAGGGTCGCGGCGAAGTAGCCAGGAAGTGAACTGCTCGGCAACCTGAACGATGTAGGGGACACCTGTTTCTGATTCGAGATTTTTTATGGCCGCAGTGTATTTGCCGATGAGCTCGACCTCTTTGATCATCTTAGCAAGGTCGGTTTCTTTACGGAGGTTGTTAGTGAGTAGCTCCAGCGTATCGTAGAGAATGTGGAGCTGAACTTTTTTGGAAATGAGCAGTGATCGCTTTATATCATTCCAGCGCCCTTCTTCAATCCATGAGCTTACGATCACTTCGTCTGCTCCTACCATGAGCGCAATATCCGGTACTGCTGCATCCTCTTTTGTATAGAGCGTTTTGGCCCATGCTTTCTTCTGATCGTACGATAATTCTTCTTTCATGGCACAAAGATGGAGCGTGTTTTTGGAACTAACAATTTTAGGTTTTATGATGTACCGCATGCTGCATATGATATCGCGCATGCTGCATATGATTAAAAAAAATCGTGTGGATACCGGTGATGAACTGTTTGCAAATGTGGGTGATAAATATTACAGCCATTCAGTTGTGGAAAGTAAATGATCCTGAAGCCTGACGAATTATGATCTTTTAATTTGTGAGATATTTTTTTAATATAAAAACGCCCCCAGACCCTCTCCAAAGGAGCGGGAGCTGGCACGTACAGTCAATGCCGAACAAATTGCGGCGGTATGATGTATTACTTTCTGAGACCGCGGTGTTTTTTCTTTTTGGGTTTGCCAGATGGCGCCGCTCCAGGAACAGGGGTTGGTCCGAATTCAGACGGGACAGTAGCTTTCGTAACAGCATGGCCCAGGAGCTTTTCGATCTTATCAAATTTGTATTGCTCCTTTTCCGTGATAAATGTGTAAGCTGCACCCTTGGTAGAAGCCCGGGCGGTACGGCCAATGCGGTGAATATAGTCTTCGCCATCGTGCGGCACATCGAAGTTGATGACCAGGTCGATGTCTTCGATGTCGATACCACGACTTAAGATATCTGTGGCGACAAGTACTTTCAGCTTCTTACTCCTGAAGTCAAGCAATACCTGCTCACGTTTTTCCTGGTCCAGATCGGACTGAATCTGGTCGACAGAGAATTTAGCCCGCTTCAGTTCCTCGGTCAGTTTTTTTACGCTTAGTTTACTGGAACAGAATACGAGCACACTGTCGAACTGCGATTGCTGCAGCACATGCTTGACCAATGGAATCTTCTGAGGTTCGAATACGAGGAAGGCTTCCTGTTTTATCTGCTCCGGGGGTTTAGAGATTGCAATATTGATCTCCACCGGTTTTTTTAAGATAGTATTTGCAAGCTTACGTATGCCCGGGGGCATTGTGGCAGAGAAAAGCAGATTCTGGCGCTCTGCGGGCATGTATGAAATGATCTTGATAATGTCATCGTAGAAGCCCATATCGAGCATACGATCTGCTTCATCAAGAATAAGGTACCTGAGGCCATCGAGCGGCACGTAGCCCATATTGAGATGGGAGATCATACGGCCAGGTGTACAGATGACAATATCAACGCCGGAAGTAAGCGCCTTTTTCTCATTGGCGAAAAGTGCGCCGCCAGTGCCGCCATAGACAGAAATGAAACTGATGGATGTGTAGTAAGAAATGCCTTCGAGCGTCTGTGTGATCTGCACAGCAAGCTCGCGGGTAGGCACAATGATCATTGCATTTATCTTATGCCCCTCATGATGTTCGGTAATAAGCTTCTGAATGACGGGCAGCAAAAAGGCAGCAGTCTTACCAGTACCTGTTTGTGCAGCAGCAATAATATCCCTGCCTGCAATGATGTGAGGTATTACCTGCTCCTGAACGGGAGTGGCCGTATGGTAGCCCATGTCGTCAATGCCATCCATCAGATCATCATCAAAACCAAAATCTTCGAAGTTCAAAATGAGTATATTTTCCACTAAAGATACATAACGTGCCGCCAATAAACTCATATGGCCTATGGTGAGACGTCAAGACTGGCATACTTTTTGTTAAAATACTATTAAGGCCCTAACCTTTTGACCCTTGCCAACGTCTATATAAGAAATGCTATTGTGCACCCTTAAAAACTAATTTTATGTTATTCACAAGAACGCAGAAGTACCAATCGTCGACGGCAAGAGAAGATCTCAAGAACCGCCTTATAGGGCATCATGTGAAGATACACAACATGGATTTTGAGGTTATAGAGAAGGAGCAGTCGCTGCGCATCATACCACATGCAGAGCAGGAAGAGGGCATTAAGACACTGCCTATAACCAAGGTAGAAATGAAGCAGGATGGAAACAAAATGAACGTGGTAGTAACGTCAAAAATGCGCAAGCTGGATGTTGGCGGACCATTGCTGATCGTGATGTTCAGTTCTTTCCTGATAGCCGCCTCTGTAATTATGATGCTGGTAGGAGGAGAAGTGAAGATCAGTTATACACTGCTGGCGATAGGGATAGGAATATTGGCTGTGTTTTTTGTGCGGATGCAGATGGGTTACTATGACTACATACGCAAAATCCGCAGCTACATAGAGAGCCAGATGGATTTTGCATAGTAGTCGTAAGTCATAAGTCGTAAGTCTGCGAGGAATTATTTTAGCAGATGATTGTAAGAAGAATGTGAGTGGAAGGTGTGTGAGTAGTGAGTGCTATTAGCCGTATTATATGTTTCTTAAGTGGTGTTTTGCCCGGAAAGGAACATAAAATACGGCTAATATGTTTTTGATACGTGAATGAAAACGTGCGAAAACGCACTTGTGAAAAACACGAGGTAACACTAACATATAGCAACATAGATATCAGCGGTTTAGCGGCCAAAAAATTTACATGATCTGCCGCAGGCGGCATATGACAGTGCGTTTTCAGCACATCATAAAAATGCTTTTTGTCAAACTTAAAATTCCGATACACCTTTGTGCCGCAAAACAACGATATCCCTATCATGACAGAAAAATTCAAGAAAATAGAGCGGCAATATGTGCTGTCGGACAGCACAGTAAATGAGTATGGTTTCCGGCTACTTACTTCGGGCTACCAGATAGCGCTTTTCCAGAAAAATCCGATCGGTTATTATATGCACCGGCGCGAAGACGGCATTGCATTGAAATGGGAAGACCTAAGGATAGAGGATGATAAAGTATTGGGCACACCAGTGATAAATTTGTCGAACGGGAGAGGAGAACAAACCTGCAGCGAGGCAGAAAATGGTTTTCTTAATGCAGCATCAGTAGGCCATATAGTGGTGCTTGAATACAGCATGGATAAGGATACGATGCTACCCGGACAAACCGGCCCGACCATTACGAAATGGTATAACAAAGAATGCAGCCTGGTGGATATACCCGGCAACCGCAATGCCCTTACGGTATTATATGACGCACAGGAAAACGAGCTGAACCTGGCAGATCTGAATATAAATCTGCCGGTGATGAAGGTAGTTCAGCAGGGAACTCTAAAAGACTTGTGCGCAACCTTGCAACTCGCAACCGAAGCCGATGAACAAACAATAACCAATGCAGTACAAGGTCTCGTAGCCAAAACTGAAAACCTGGAACTGGAAAACAAAGTGCTGCGCAGTGATAAGTATGACCTGCAACAACAAATTGAAGAAATCAACAGGGCGCGCACACGTAACGAAACCACAGCATTACTTGAACGTGCGCTTGAAGACAAAAAAATAACTGCTGAGCTAAGGGACAAACTGGCGAGCGACTACGCTGCCAACCCAGAGGGACTAAAAGGCCTGCTGGCCGCGATGCCAGCGTACCAATCGATAGCTGGGTTATTGAAAAATAAACAGCAGGACCGGAATGAGACACAATGGCAATGGGATGATTATGAGAAAAATGATCCTACCGGGAAAAAGCTAAAGGAGCTGAGAGCGAATGATGCGGTAAAGTACCGGGAGTTGTTTGAGAGGAAGTTTAACCCCCTGACCCCCTGAAGGGGGAACCAAGAAATGAGCTTTTGAACCATTCTCATCTCTGGTTCATCTATCACCTTATTATTTCGTTCCATGTTGCGGGCGGAGGGTTTTGAATTTCATAGTGCTTGCTTTTTCATAGTTTGGTTTACCCTCTGCCGGTTTTATGAGTTCTGTATTAACGGTTACTATCATCTTCTGCAACACATAAATATGCGGTGCCTTTAGCATCAGCACATCGCCCGTCGTCATCAATTCAAACATTTGATGCTTTCAAAAATCAGAATTCCGTATTAGAGGGCACGTACTTACATTTCTTTTCCAAACGTTTTCACGTAATACAAAGCCCCCATCGGTTTTGCAGCGCCGGAAGCAACCGCCAGGCTATACCTAGCCGGGAGACATTTTTCATATTCCATTCCATCAATAATTCTTAATCACAAAAACAACAATTAACCAATGGCAATTCAAAAAGAGATCTGGCAAGATCACATCGAAGGCAATTTGTTCAAGAACAATGAGTTCCTTCTGGCATCAACAGATGCAGGACAGTATGTGCTTCAAGGAAAAGTAGTGCATATACCTCAGGCAGGTGCACTGCCCAATGTCGTAAAGAACCGATCGTCGCTGCCCGCAACAGTCGTACAGCGTGGAGATACGGACATTACGTATACCCTAGATGAATACACAACAGACCCGATACTCATCCCAAATGCCGAGACCTTCGAGCTGAGCTATAACAAGCGCGAAAGTGTGTTAGGTGAATATGAGTCTTCCTTACGGCAAACGGTAGCAGACAACCTACTGATAGACTGGTCGCCGAGTGGCAGTACAGGTCTTGTATTACGCACCAGCGGTGTTGCCACGGCTACTACCCTGGCTGGAACAACGGGCAACCGGGCAAAGTTCACCGTCAATGATCTGAAGGCAGCACAACTGCAATTGAACAAACAGAACATACCTATGGAAGGCCGTTATGCACTGATCAGCGCGGATATGTTCCAACAACTGATCGACGACATGTCTGCCACCCAATACAGGGACTTTAGTGCAGCATATGACGTGAAGGATGGTGTACTGGGTCGGTTGTTTGGTTTCAACATCATGATGCGCAGCAACGTGGTGACCTATACCAACGACACAGCCCCGGAAGTAAACCCTTATGGAGCAACACCGGATGTTGCAGACAATGACGGTGTATTGTGCTGGCAGACAGGTGCTGTAGAACGTGCACTTGGCGATATCAAGTTCTTCGAGCGGATTGGCGATCCTACGTACTATGGCGATGTGTATAGTGTGAGTGTGCGCATGGGTGCACGGATGCGTCGCAGTGATGCCAGAGGCATAGTTGCAATAGTGCAGGCTGCAGCGTAGTAATGTGGAAGTGTGCAATGTAAAAAATGAAAAGTGATATGCTTTCAGAGATAAAAATATGGGTGCTAGTTGGGGTGGCGGGAGCCATGGCAACGATACTTGGTTTCATTATCAAGATGGTGACGGGACAAGTGATAAAAAGGCTGGATGAAATAGTACTGGAACTAAAACAGCTAACGAATGCCACAACGATACAAGGACAGCAGATAAAGGGCCTGCAAGAGCAGGATGCCATGATACACCGCCGCCTCAACGAACATTCAGCACGCCTGCATACACTGGAGATCAAAGCAATAAACAACGTAAACCAATAATCCTATGTTTTGTACAAAAATGAAAAACCAGGTCAAATCGTTGCTGCGGGATTTTGACAACTATGTAGATGAGCATGTAGCTATGGCGCTTAAAATTACAACAGCACTAAAGAACCTGCTTTCATCACCGGTAGCAAATATTCTAACAGCGATCATACCGGGAGAGATAGACAATGTTATACAGAAAGAACTGACAATCGCACTAGCAAAGGCAGTAGAGGCTTTGACTATAGTGGAAAACTGCAAACATTATGCAGATGTGAATGCCAAGATCAACTGCTTTATCGCGGAACTAAAGCAACGTGATCCCCATCTCCAGGATGCCATACTGCAAAAACTGGCAAGCCTTCTTGCTGCTCATCTCGACGGACAACGATTGAAACAAAATCTGTATGACCTGTACACGCAAGCAAAGTATACTGCGGCGAAGTCGTAAGGAACAGAAACGGATGAGGACATAAAGCAGATCCGGTATTGAAAATTAACGCAATAAGGCATGGCCCCAATAAACTCAACTAAAATCCACGCTACAGAAACCCTCGCATTTGCAGCGCTACAGGCAGCGGCAGCGCAACTGGGCCAGTGCGAGCATCCTAAAGGCAGTAACAGAGGGCCAATGGTGAATGAATATCTGCAATCTGTGGGGCTTTCCCCGGGTTATGCATGGTGCCAGGCTTTTGTATACTGGTGTTACAAAATGGCTGCGGAAAAAACAGGAGTTGTTAATCCGGTGGTTAAAACCGGCAGCGTACACAATTGCTGGAACGATACAACTTCAAACACTACCGTAATAAAACTATTAAAAGCGGAGATTGCTAAACGGCCCGAACTGGTAAAACCGGGAGACCAGTTCATTCTTTTTTATAACGACAGCGCTGGCCATACCGGAATAGTAGAACGTGTGACGGGTTCAGTATTACATACCATTGAAGGCAACAGCAATAGTAACGGGAGTCGTGAAGGATATGAAGTAGCGAGGCACCAACGTAGTATTGATGACAAGACATTGATCGGTTTTGTGAGATATACCGCGAACACGGGATTCACCAAATCCTAATAGAACCGACACTTCTGTCCCGAAGTATCCTCCGAGTTGAAAAAAAATAAAATAATAATCTAAAAACTCTAATTATGAAAGACGCAAAACAATATTTCGACAACCACGATGCAGTGGACAAGTTGTATTTCACCAGCGATGGCCTGGCCTTTTTTGACGAGCAGAATGCTGTGAACCATTCGAAGAATCTTGATGATACAACTGTGACAGTAAGAACAAGAGCAGAACTGGATAAGGAACTGGAGGACATTACCAACGACAAATGGGATGACGTGCTGGATTACGATCCACTTGATGAGCCGGATGCAGAATGATACCACAATTGCGAAAACCTACTAATAATAACAAAACAAAGAGAGAAAAATGGGTAGTGTAAATATATCGCTGGCTAATGGCCAGCTAGGAGGAACAATACAGACCAATGACGGCATCACAGGGATGGTATTAACCGGAGCGAGCGAGCTCGGAGGCTATGTATCCGGCACACCAATACTTGTGACCAGTATGGCGGACGTGACCACGGCAGGCATTACCGGCACCTTGAATTCATTTGCAATAAAACAATTGCAGGAATTTTACAACCAAGCCGGTACCGGCGCACAACTGTACCTGATGCTGGTGCCCGCCACAATGACAGTGGCACAAATGGCGGATAACAGTAACCCCGCAGGAGCCAAAGTACTGCTCGACTATGCGGCAGGCAAAATAAAGGTTTTGGGACTCCTGAGCGATGACCTTGCCATTGTTGCTGCCGGTGGCACGATCACCATTGCCAGCGGACTGAATGAAGATGTTCTAACCGCTGCATCAAATATGAGGACTATGGCGCAGGCATATTTTGCGGCTGAAAAGCCTTTCAGGGCTGTGATCGGCGGCACATCATATACCGGCACACCCGGTGACCTTATTGACGAAACAACCGGCACCACTAATAACAGAACAGCCATATTGATCGGAGATACGGACATCACTTACAGCAGCGCATCTGCTTGCCTGGGCTTACTATTGGGAGTAATATCTTCAATACCAGTGCAGCGAAAAATAAGCAGAGTGAGAACAGGCTCGCTGGCCACTACAAAAGCCTATGTGGGCAACAATACCGTTGAGGCGGCAGATGGCGACCTTGCAGTAATAGCGGGCCGTGGGTATATCACATTCACAACATACCCAAATGTAAGTGGCTACTTTTTCAGCGGAGATCCTATGTGCACTGCGACTACAGACGACTATTGCATGCTTGCGCGCGGCAGGGTGATAGATAAAGCGCACATACTGGCTTACACAACATTCGTGCAGGAAGTAGATGATGAGGTGCCTGTAAACGCGGATGGCACACTTGATGCCGGCTTTTGCAAATGGCTGGAGCAACAGATCGTGAACCAGGTGAACAATACAATGACCGCAAACAAGGAGATCAGTAATGTAGGCTGCTTCATAGATCCGGAGCAAAACATACTGAGCACAAATGAGCTAAGAGTAGTACTGAGAATAACACCTGTGGGGTATGCCACAAATATAGAGATCAGCCTGGGATTTGAGCATCCATAACACAATTGGGCCGTCTTCCGGGCGGTCACCGAAGGAGCGGGTGAAACAGAGTGAGTAGTCTAACAAAATTGATTAACGAATACATTTTTATTATGCCATCAATACCATTTTTTGACAGTAAGGATTGTGAGTGGGCGGATATGACCGTAATGTTTGCAGGGTCCCCACTTACCAAGATACGCGGCCTGAAATATAAGGCCTCGAAAGAAAAGCAGTTGCTACACGCAGCAGGCGATGAACCTATAAGCATACAGAGCGGAAACCGCACTTATGAGGGTGAGATCAAAGTGCTGAAAGGAGCTATCGATGATATGAACCGGGCCGCAATAAGCGCCGGCGGTGAAGACATACTGGATGTGCAGTTTGACATTGTGATCACTTATAAACCAAAGGGTACAAGGCCGTTGCAGACTGATACGCTTGTGAGTGTAGAAGTTAAAGACTTTGAAAAGGGCTGGGAGCAGGGCGCTAAGAATATGGATGTGACGCTACCCGTTCTCTTTATGAAGCTCATAACCGGTTAATCTACTGCTTGCGTTGATGCTACGGCAGAGAAGCATAACGAGATTATTACACACGCGTACTAAACAAAATTTATGAAGGACAACAAATTGCAGGGGCAAGCCACTGATGCCCAGATAACAGAGTGGAAAACAAAGCATAAATACGGTATTTACGCCCTGGAGGCGGACGGCTATATAGGGTATTTTAAAAACCCTGACAGGAACGAAATCAACTTTGCCATGAGCAAAGCAGACAATGACAAAGTGCTCAATGTTTATGAGTCACTCGCCAGTGTTACATTCATAGGGGGCAGTAAAGAATTGCTGGATGATGATCAGCTATTTATAGGTATCTGCCAGGAACTGAAAGTGAAGCTGGAAGGTAAGCGGGCGAAACTGGTAAACTTATAGAGGAGTCGCGCGGAGGCCCGGCGCATGATTCCTTAGGTTATTTAGAAACGCTGCTTGAATATTATCTACCGGGCCTTGACCATCGTGAATTGAGCGATGAAGCATTTGCACAGAAGCTGGCACATTTGCAGTACATCAGGAAACTACATCTCTGAGATGCAGATAATATCAGGATTTTAGGATGTTTTTCCGATGTATTGCAATTGTTATTTTTTTGCTGTATAGCCATTAAATGTCTATTGTGCGTAGTTAATAAGAAGTCTAGTGTTCTCTTTCATTTGGATCCTGGCAGGTTTGATTTCTATCATTAATGAGATAAATATCTCCTTTCTTATTGCTTCTTATTTGTGACAGGAGCCATTTACTCTTTTCAGAAAATGAGGAATCATTATATTTTGACCGTAGCGATACAGAAGACATCAAATAAGGATCATAAAGCGTGTAGTAGTAGTCGTTTATATCTGTGTATCTGCCCGTTGCAATGTACAAACTATCACTAGTCATTTTGTAATGTTCGTTTTCAAAACACATAGCGAGCCCTATTCTTAATTCGTCTTCAGGCTTAATGTCATTTGTCCCTGTTTCAATCCAAAATTCATACCAAATATCCCTGGAGTATAGTGTATAGCGGAAAGTATCTTTTTTACTGCACATCTCGGCCATTGTATATGGCCATTGATCTTTGTAAAATTTACACTTATAGCCCTTTAAATGAATCTGGGCATTGCAGTTGTGGAATATGCAAAGGAATATAATAGTGAGTATAGGATTAAACGATTTCATTTTTACATTTTCAATTGATAAAATAATAAAAAATACAGAACAATGCCAAGAAAAATCAAGAGAAAATCAATAGCCAAGCCGAAACCATTAAAGCCTAAGTTAAATACGGCAATAGCTTTAGAGATAAGGCAAGACCTTGTAAATAATGGCTATAAAGGGTTACAGCTAAATTTACTTATGGCTCAGGCTGCGCACGAATCCAACGGGTTCACTTTTGAAAAAGCATTGACTAATCATAACTTTGGAGGAATAAAATATTACAGCACGCTCAAGAACTCTGCGAAGATGAGCACTAATTTTTCCGCTCCCGGAAATGAAGAAAAACACAACAGAAGAATCGCCTACGCATCGTTTCAAGATAATAACGATTTTGCAAAGAAATGGGCACAAGTCGGTAATCTTAGAAAAGCCTTAAAAAAAAATAACATTGGCGCTCCCCTTGATGCAACAAATATTGAAGACTACGTTCACAGGTTAAAACTCAATTACTATTTTGGCGACCCAGAATCTGTTTATATAAACGGGATGAAAAAATGGAGTGTCATTTTGCAGAATGAGCTTGCATCTTACAATAATATTTCAAACGGCCCTCCAATTTTTCTACCCAAAACAAATTTTGCAGACAATTTACACATTGCGACACCAATCATTGACCCGTCAAAAAATCTATCACCGGCAATAAGAAAAATTGTCCCTGATAATGAGCATCGTCAGAACTTACCATTATACCCGCTGGGATGGAAATTTAGTACAGATCAGGAAGGAGGTAAATCACCCAATGACAGTAACAAGGTAATTTTCGATCCGTTTAAAGTGTATAGATATGATTCACCTTCCATAATGGATTTCCATAAGGAAATGAAAAGCTCGCTTATGGAATATCCTGCCCTGATGAATAGTCATCTTGGACCAGCATTACAAAGGCCTGCTTCAGGGTTGTATTCTTTACCGGCTTCTAATACAGTTAGAGAACAGCCTGCATTTTCGTTTTTGGAAAGAAGTGGTAGTTCCGGATTACCGGTTGATCCGGAAAATGATGGGTTTGAAGTGGCACGGCAATACAACTATAATCGGGAGCCAGCCAAGCGCAGCGATAGTTCCGGCCGGATGGTGAATGTAAATCTAAACACCCCTTTGATCGGCAATTTAACCATGAGTACAACCCAAACAATGAACAGTCTGGATGACCTTAGAAGCAAAGTGGAGGAGGTGCTGCTTGAAGTTCTTAACAGTGCAAACGCAATATCATAATCATGGCGGAAATATCATTCAGTTTAGCTGATCTTTTTGAACAGACATTTGGATACAAGACAAAAGCGTTCGATCCTGAATTTAAATCGGTCACCGGACAGAACGCACTGCTTGCAGGCAGGAAAGAAAATGGGGCTCAGGGATCTCCATATTATTCGATCGATGAACTGGGCAAAGAGTATTACATGCCGGTTACGATTATGTATAACGATACCTCGGAGGACACCGGCTTAAACACAAATGAATCCTCCGGACCACTAAGCAAATGGAACCTGCCTTACCCTGTAATATCAGTCACAAGCAGAAAAACTATAGTTGAAACACCGCTCACGGGTCGAAAGGGTACTGTAAAAGAGTTGATAAATGTACAGGATTACGAGATCCTTGTAAGAGGGTTTATTATTGGTAACACTAATGAATTTCCGGAAGCAGATGTGACCAAATTGCGCACAATATATGAACAGAATACTGCGCTATCTATTCAATGCCCGCTAACGGATATATTCCTGCTGAGGCCGGACAGAAGTGGCAGCGACCAGGTTGTGATACGCGAACTGTCTTTTCCGTCAATGAACGGAGTAAAAAATGTGCGCCCATACCTGTTACGAATGGTGAGCGACGAACCATTCAATTTGGTCACTATCTCCTAGCACATTCTTTAATGAACCTTATATAAATCAGTAAACATGTTTGTTTTGAGTAGTGATATAACCATCGGAAATTTTCGGTTTAGCGGAGTATACGAAGTCTGTATAAAACGCAGCATGCATAGTATAGCGGATAATGCAATAATTAAGTTGCCGTCAATTGGGAAAATTGCATCAAAGAATAAAACACTTGCGGAAACTATTACAACAGGCAAAAAGTTCCGTGATGGAGATCCCGTCACAATAAAACTAGGATACAACGGAATACTGCAAACCGAATTCAGGGGATTTGTAAACCATCGCAGCTTAGCTATGCCACTGACCATATCCTGTGACGGCTACGGCTGGCTGCTACGAAGGAATAGTGTAAAAATATTCGCAAAAGTGATAACTGTTGAAAATCTGCTGCTGAAGGCCGTTGATCAGCTTGAGAGAGGCTACAAGATCAAAATACGTTGCACGGTTGATTTTAAGCTGACGAATGTACAAATACCAGGTTGTAGTGGTTTTGAGGTCATCACCAATATCATAAAATATACGGATGGCTGCCTGACATGCTTTTTCATCGAACCGGATGTACTCTGGTGTGGCTTTGTATACTCACTGGTTTCGAGAGGAAGAGATATGTTCAAGTCAGGCATGGTTGATTACAAACTCGGTTATAATGTGATAAATGATAACGATTTAAAAGAACGTTCCGTCGAAAACGACCCTGTGGAAGTAACTTATAGCAGTAAGCTCGCCAGCGGCGAAAAATGCTCTGGCGTTTCAGATACGCGTAATGGCATCGCTCGCACCTACAACAGGATTCTAAACCAGGTGAAGGATGCAACCGCGTTGAAGGAATTAGCAATTGAGAAAGCCGAAAAACTAAACTATTCGGGCTATGAGGGCAGTATCGTTGGATTTCTTGAGCCCTATGCAGCACCCGGAGCCACGGCAAGTATTGCCGATGTCCGGTATCCTGAACGGAATGGCAAATACCTGATAGAGAGCACAGAAGTAAGGTTTGGCGTAAACGGGGCACGTAGGATCGTGGAGATCGGCCCTATGATGGGAATCGCAAAATAATAGTAACAATGACAAAGAACACTGCCAGAATAAGAGCAGGTATAGCAGCCCTAGCCGATAAACCCTATGAAATTATTAGCGGGACAGTTGTGGCCGGCACAATAGACACGGATGCCTATACAGTGAGTGTACAACCCAGCGATGCCAGTGAACCCATAGAAGGGGTTTTGCTAAGCACCATGACGGGCAACAATGACGGGATGATCGTTGTGCCTAAAGACGACAGTAACGTAATTATCGCAACCATAGACGGACCGGGTATATGGTCGATCGTCAAGGCAGGAGAATTGGAGCAGGTGAGCATTAAGATAGGGAGCGTGACGTATGAAATGGACGATACACAAGTAAACATAAAAAATGGGCCAGTCGTGTTCAATATTGGCGCGAGTGTATTTAAAATGGGCACCGGCGGTGAAAGTTTGTTTGATATCCTGAACGACCTCCTGACCGGCATTGCAGCGATAACTGTTGCGGTAGGTTCTGCGACAAGCGGACTCCCAAATAATGCGGCAACATTTACGACCCTTCAAACAAGATTGAATAACCTATTGAGTGCGTAAACATGTAAATATGGCAAAACTGATGATGGATATTAGCCTCGATACAATTGATGGCCTTGAGATAATAGCAGGAGATTTTACAATCGTTGAAAGCACTCCACAGCATCAACGGCAATTGATACTGAACGATAAAGGCGATTTTAAACAGAACCCGGACGTTTGTGCAGGTGCGTTTGAATACCTGGATGATGAGGGCTTCTCGGAGCTTATCAGGGCAATCAGTGTTGAGTTTACCAAAGATGGTATGGACGTGGCACGCATACAGGTTTTACCCGATGGGGTGGTAGCCAGCGATGCCTTCTACAAATAGTTTAACTACATAGTCCGGGAATTAAAATTTTATTGATAAAAAATAACCGATGGCAACAACATATACAGTGCAGCCAAATCAAAGCATGTGTGACTCGATCGTACAGGCGACAGGTTCACTTGATGCAGGAATACAGTTCTGCAAAGATAACAACGTGAGCATAACGGCTATACCCGCTGTGGGTACAGTATTCAACGTGAGTGACTCTTCACTTGCTTTGGGGGATCACGGGATATTGCGAAAGTTTAGCCAGAATGGCATTGTAGTTGGCACATTGGATGCAATGGCATCTCCGCCGCTCCCCTCCGGCATCTACCACCGGTCTTTGACAATAGATTATACGCTGTGTGGTGGAAGCGATTGCCATGATTTCCCGGTGTTGGTAAGCATAACACACGCCACGCTCAGAACTGTAGCTAATGGAGGACATGTGTGCAGGAATGATGGATATGACATTTTATTTTTCAAAGACCCTGGTGAAATCTATGAGCTAAATTGGGAGATCGAATCCTACGATGGCTTTTCGGGTGTATTAGTTGCCTGGCTGAAATTGTCAACAATAAGCAGTAGTTCGGATACTATTTTTTATATGCGTTACGGGGAAACCAGCATAACTACATTCCATGGAGGTGCCAGCGGAAGCGTATGGAATAGTTACTACCGGGCTGTGTATCACCTGGGCAGTTCGCTGACCGCTGATGCTACGACAAATGCCCTGACACTCACAAATCATAATCACGTGAATCAGGCAGACGGAAAGATTGGTGGCGGAGCCATGTTCTCCTCGGGATCATTCCAGTCAATGACACGCGATTCTCCGACGGGTTTGCCGGTGGGAACAGCAGAAAGAAGTATGACCTGCTGGTTTAAGATGGGTGCAAACCAGGCACATGAATTCTTAGGATACGGAAATAACGTCGGTATCGGAACGTACACGAGATTTTCATTTTTTTACACAGGATCAGATGTGCTGTGTCTTGAAGTTTCAGGCTCATCTGCCGGATTTGCCTGGATATATGACACCAACTGGCATAAGATAACCGCGGTACTACCTGCAGGAGCAAACAATCTGGACCAGGTACTGATCTATTTCGATGGAGTCTTGCAAACAGTAGTTTCCTCAAGCGCTGTACTTGTGACCACAAATACGCAACTGGCATTGGGACAAATACCCGAATATCTACTTGACTCATTTTACACAGGTATGCTTGACGAGGTGCGGATAATGAATACAGGAATAACCGCTGACTGGGAAAAAACAGAATACAACAACCAGAATGATCCAGGTAACATTGGAACCGGTGGATTTATTACTTACGGAGACGAATATTAAGGCTAACGATGCAATCAATTTTAGAAGAAAAACAATTATTTTTTTATGGCAAGAAGTATAGCGCAGATACAGGCAGCAATGGTTACTCATGTGCAAATTGACCCGACACTAGGACCCCTATTGACGAGCACAAGCGCTGTAGCGATATGGAAATTGTGGACTTATGTGGTAGCAGTATGTCAGTGGACGCTCGAAAATCTATTTGATGTACATAAAGATGAGGTAACAGGAATAATAGCAGCCCAGAAACCTCACAGCCTGCAATGGTATGTAACGAAGGCGAAGGCCTTTCAGTATGGTGTGGCGTTGCCTGCGGACAGTGATATTTATGCGGTGGTACCACCGGTTGATCCCACGGTGCTGATAGTAAGAAATGCAGCCGCGATAGAACTAAGTAACCTGGTAAGGATAAAAGCAGCAAAAATGGTGAGTGGTAGCTTAGGCGCAATGAGCGGTGGCGAGCTTGCTGCGTTCACTGCCTACATGATGCAGATAAAAGACGCAGGAGTACGGCTGCAATGCACCAGTGGCGCCGCAGACACTTTTCAACCTACGATGGTGATATACTATGACCCGCTGGTTTTGAGGAGCGATGGCAGCAGGATAGATGGTACGTCTATCGCGCCGGTGAAGGTGGCAGTAAATGTTTTTCTCGACAGCTTGCCGTTCAATGGAATATTCATACTGAACAACTTTATTGCAGCTATACAAGCGGTGTCAGGGGTTGTGATCGCAGATGTGGCCCACGTACAGGCCTTTTATGGCAGCGTGCCACCGGTAGCTATCGATGTTAAATACACTCCAGATGCAGGATATATGGCTCTTGATACAACGTGGTTTGATACACATTTGAGCTATGTGGCTTACGGCGCTTAATTATAGAAATCTAAAATGAGCTTATGAGCGTATTTGATATTGATTTTAGCAGTACGGGATTACCACGATACCTGACGCCAGTCCGGTTGCGGCTGAAGAAAATGCTGGCATGGCTACAGGCATTGGCAAGCCCGGTGAAATACCTGTATTCAGTTTTCACAACGAACAGACAGAACAACCTGTATTCACTCGCACACAACGGACAAGTATGTTACCTGCAGGCTGCACTAAATGATGTTTTCGATCCGTCCGGCAGGGGGATATTTATAAGTGATGGCGCTTATGTGGATCCCGACTTCATTTACGAAGTGATCGAGGATAAACCATTGTTTATTGATACTGTGGCGGAAATAGGCAGCATGGTAATACTCGCGCCAGATCCTGTGCCTCTTTATACCACTGCGGAGACATACTGGCTGGGCATACAGTTTGTAGTAAATGTACCATATGCAGTATCAGTTTCACCAGGTTATGATATACACCGACTGAAGGCCATAGTAGACAAATACCGCCTGGTGAGCAAGAACAACTACACAGTGCTGGTTGTCTGATAATTGCAATTATCCTGGCATTAGATACAACAAGAGAGAAATTATAAGGCCTATTAAATAACGTTTAAGAAATAAGTAGCTATGAAAAGTATTGATTTTACACAGCCTGGCGGCTTTCCCCTAACACAGGACCAACTGGGATACCTGCAAACCGCTTATACCGAGACCATCAATGCACTTGCCGCAATGGGTGGCAATGGCCCCTTTGTTGTCAGCGGGTGCGTAATCACCCGGACACTAGTGAGCGGCACGACTTACAGCTATTCCGCAACATCGGGATGGATATATTTCAATGGCAGCATGATACGTGTGCCCTCGTTGGGCCTGGCTGGCATTGATGAGAGCACACATGCCCCCTATGTACAGGTAAATACAAGTGAGACATCACTCGTCTTTAACGATGGTAGCTCACCGAACGTAATTCTTGACGATAGTATTAGCCTTATCGCACAACCTATAGGGACTGCCGATGACAGTACGCACTTTTTGTTGAGTGAGCTGGCCAATATAAACTGTAGCCAGACTGCACTGGCAACCTGGACCGCAGGAATAGGCCATGCCATTCAGTTGCATTTAAATTCGCAGGCAAAACAAGTGCATTATTATGCGGCATCTGGGACAGGTACTTTTGTTTACAATTTGGTAAATAATTCGCTTGTGTTGGGAGCTGAAATAGTGCTGATGGTTTATACTGCCGGCATAACCGGAAGTATCGGAGGAGTTTCAGGTCCATATGGAGCAACCATCCATGAAATAGGCAGCCCAACATTTGCGGGCAACTGGATGATTGCAAGAATTAGTTATGTTGGCAACATTTACGGTGGTCATAACTTCATCGCGAACTATGATGTTGCATAATACACTCGTTGGTATACAGCGTGTGCGCAAGGATTTAGCTTTACACCCGCGATGCACTTTGTCTGGTAAAGAGCAAAAGGTAAACAATGATGAACAACATAGAGGTAACTGCCGATGCAACTACCTTCAGCAATAAAAAGCCGAAGTTGGACAGGTTCCATAATTCTATGGAAAAGAAAACGAAGTGATGCAGTATGATCAGGAAAGCGCTGTATACCAGGAAGGGCATCCAACCCATGGTTCTGATAGAAGGATGCTGACCATCATATTCTGACAGATTCCGGGGCAGCAGTGCGCTAAGCACATTGGTGCGCAGGTAGGCGATAATGATTGTTGCAAAAGCGTGCATACCTGCAGTGTTCATAAAAGAATCAACTGTGATACCAAGAATGAACCCCATGATCAGCAATGCCCATACTGGTGTTTCGAATGGCAGAAGAAGCAGGAATAGCGGGTAAACATAAGGTATGAACACCGGGAACCCAGATGGTTCACTCCACCAGCGCAGCGTTATCTTGTCCAGTATCAGCACCTGGAGCAGGATGATAATGCAAAAGCGCAGCATATTTTTTAAGTAAACGTTCATGTCTCTTTCCTTTATTACCTATGTCATTCGATGCTGTCTACCATCAGACCGGCTCACCCACTCATTCGGAGAGGGCCGGGGAGCGGTCACTTTTTTCCCGATGAATCTTCAACAATTTTCTTTTCTATCATCATTTTGTTTTCGATCACATACACATACTGCAGGTTATGAAAATTAGTTGATGACTGAAGATAGATAAGCTGCATCGCGTTTTTCTTCACTACTACAGTTTTTAAAACAGTACCTATCATTATATCCGGCGAAAAAATAGAGAATATACCGGTGTAGACAGAATCTCCCTTTTTTACTTTCACCTGTTGTGGGACATCTATCATGATCAATGCATCAGGTTGTTTCTCATCCCATATTATATAGCCGGTGGTCCCGTCTTTCAGTTTGGCAGCAACTTTTTGTTTTGAGCTCAGCACAGATAACACGCTCGCGAAATGTGCAGACACGTGCTCCACCCTGCCTACTATTCCGGTGCCGGATATCACAGCCATATTTTTACTGATCCCGTCCCTGGAGCCCCTGTTTATAGTAATGTAGTTGTCACTGGCATTTGTTGAATTATTGATTACGCGCGCAGTACGGTACACATAGTCTGCAAACTTTACGATATGGGTAGACGAATCGGCAGAATATAATTTACGATGTACAACGCTGTCCTTCAACGTATCTACACTGTGCAATTGATCAATTTCATTTCGCAATCGTGCATTTTCATTCACAAGGCTGTCATTCATTTTACGCAGACCGAAATAATAGACCACGTCGCTTTGTTTTTTATAAACAAGACCAGATACCATGTTTGCCGAACTGATAATGTCATTACCCTGCAAAGTGTTGGTATGCTCTATAAGGATCACACATACTATCTCCAGGGCCAGAAACAATATGAGATTAAAAAAGCGCCGTACAAAAAGAATAAAATTGCGCACTTATTAAGGAATTTGGGAATTTTCGTGCAATATAATAAACATCATTTTGCTAAACTCATTCCTTTTGCTAAATGTTTTAAGCGCAGCTAAATGCCAGGTTCTCTTTTTGGGGATGGGGCTTTATTTCATCAAAAACGGCATCCTTGCGATGTTTTTAAGTGCCATGCCGGTACCGCGCACCACCGCACGCAGTGGATCATCTGCAACATGCACGGGCAGTTTGATCTTGTGTGAAATACGCTTGTCGAGTCCGCGCAGCAAGGCGCCGCCGCCGGTAAGGTATAGTCCGCGGCGATAAATATCCGCAGCAAGCTCAGGTGGCGTACTTTCTAATGCCTTTAAAATGGCTTCTTCTATTTTGAATATGGATTTATCAAGCGCTTCTGCAACTTCCTGGTACGATACCATGATCTGTTTGGGAATCCCGGTTACCAGGTCACGGCCATTTACTGCTATGTCATCGGGTGGGTTGTCCAGTTCTTTCAGTGCAGATCCTACGTGTATTTTTATTTGTTCAGCAGTACGCTCACCGATCATAAGACTGTGGTAACGGCGCATAGCCTCCATGATATCACCGGTAAACTCATCGCCCGCAATACGTATTGACTGGTCACAAACGATACCGGCAAGCGCTATCACCGAAATGCCGGTCGTGCCGCCACCGATATCTATGATCATGTTGCCGGTTGGCTCTTCAACGTCTATACCTATACCTAAGGCTGCTGCCATAGGCTCATGTATCATATACACTTCTTTAGCTCCGGCTTGTTCCGCAGAGTCACGCACCGCTCTTTTCTCTACTTCGGTAATGCTCGACGGGATGCAGATAACCATGCGCCAGCTTGGCGGGAACATTGGTTTCTTCGGATAAACTAATTTTATCATCTCCCGCAACATACCCTCGGCAGCATTAAAGTCGGCAATTACACCATCTTTCAGCGGGCGTATGGTTTTTAGGTTCTCGTGTGTTTTTTCATGCATCATCATAGCCTTTTTGCCCACGGCTACAATCTTATTCGTAGTGCGGTCAATAGCTACTATAGATGGTTCGTCCACAACTACCTGGTCGTTATGTATGATAAGTGTATTGGCAGTGCCAAGATCTATTGCGATTTCCTGTGTAAGAAATTTAAAAAAGCCTAAAAAACTCATTATGGCGGTAATTTTATAATAATCGCAAAAATGCGAAAAAAGTAGTACAGTTGAGGATTGTTTTTATCCTCTGGCAAAATTATGCAAATAATTATCCCCGAACGGGTAATTTGTCAGATATATGTATAAAACGCAAAGCAGATTATATTTTCTATGCATACGTACGTTTTTTTGCTTTATATGTAATTTTTTACATGGCGATGGGGATTAAGTCAAAATAGAATTGCAATCGGTATTTTTTATACATTTGCACCTCGGGCGTTGAGCCCGATTTTTATATCTGCTCATCCCGCGTTTTTTAATTTTTAATTTTTAATTTCTGGAATGCCACGCGATCTTTCAATTAAAAGTGTGCTTATCATCGGTTCTGGTCCCATCATCATCGGACAGGCATGTGAATTTGACTATTCAGGTACCCAGGCGGCAAGAAGCCTGCGGGAAGAAGGAGTAAAAGTAATACTGATAAACTCTAACCCTGCTACGATAATGACCGATCCAATGATGGCAGACAGGGTATACCTGCTGCCACTCACCGTGGAAAGCATAGAGCAGATACTGGAGGAAAATGATATAGATGCCGTATTACCGACAATGGGTGGTCAGACAGCGTTGAACCTGGCAAAGGAAGCGGATGAATTAGGTGTATGGGAGCGGTTTAACGTGCGGCTGATAGGAGTTGATATAAAAGCAATAGATAAGGCCGAAGACCGTGAATTGTTCCGTAAATGGATGATCGAGATCGGGGTTCCCGTGGCCGAAGCACGAACAGCAAATTCGTTGCTCGAAGGGAAGGAATTTGCGCAAGAGATTGGACTACCTATCGTTATTCGTCCCTCTTACACGCTGGGCGGCTCCGGCGGTGGTATTGTCATGCACAAAGATGAACTGGATGGTGCACTGGAGCGTGGCCTAACAGCTTCGCCTATGCACGAAGTGCTGGTAGAGCGTGCGGTGCTGGGATGGAAAGAATTTGAACTGGAACTGCTGCGCGACAAGAACGATAATGTAGTCATCATCTGCACCGTTGAGAATTTCGACCCAATGGGTATTCATACCGGTGACAGCATCACTGTGGCTCCTGCAATGACACTCAGCGATACAGCATTTCAGCTAATGCGCAATACGGCCATTATGATGATGCGTGACCTTGGTAATTTTGCCGGTGGGTGTAACGTACAATTCGCACTAAACCCTGAAACAGAAGAGATCATTGCGATAGAGATAAACCCGCGTGTCAGCCGCTCGTCTGCATTAGCATCTAAGGCAACCGGTTACCCGATAGCTAAGATCGCAGCTAAGCTGGCGATAGGATATTCGCTTGATGAATTGAAGAACCAGATCACACAAACAACTTCGGCTTATTTTGAGCCGGCACTGGATTATGTGATCGTAAAAATGCCACGCTGGAACTTCGATAAATTCAAAGGAGCTGACGACACCCTCGGATTACAGATGAAATCCGTTGGTGAGGTAATGGCTATCGGCCGTACTTTTCCCGAGGCGTTGCAAAAAGCTTGTCAGAGCCTGGAGAATAATGCCACAGGCCTGTCTTTCATCAGCACAAGCCGCCTGCGGCCGGAAGAATTGATAGACACTTTGAAGCGCCCCACCTGGGACCGCATCTTCCGTATCAAGGAAGCAATGGCGGCCGGGGTATCAATAAAAACAATAAGAGAACTAACTCAAATAGACCGCTGGTTTTTATACCAGATACAGGATATCGTAAACCTTGAGACCGAAATACGCAAATACAAACATCTCGAAAAGCTACCGGTCGATCTGTTGCGCCAGGCAAAGCAAATGGGGTTTGGCGATGAGCAAATTGCTGAGCTTGTAAAGGACTGCACCGAAGAAGAAGTGTATGAACACCGGAAGTCGCTGGGCATTACCCGTGTATTCAAAATGGTGGATACCTGCAGTGCAGAGTTCGAAGCAAAGACACCTTATTTTTACAGCACTTTTGAGCATGCGCCTGTTTCCACTACTATAGGGGTTGCGGATATGTCTAACGAGAGTAAGGTAACCGGCAAGAAAAAAATAATAGTGCTGGGTTCCGGCCCTAACCGTATTGGTCAGGGCATTGAGTTTGACTATTGCTGCACGCATGGCCTGATGGCGATAAGGGAAGCAGGATATGAGTCGATAATGGTGAACTGCAATCCCGAAACGGTGTCAACGGATTTTGATATTGCGGACAAGCTTTATTTTGAACCGGTATATTGGGAGCATCTCTGGGAGATCATAGAGCATGAAAAACCAGATGGCATCATTGTGCAACTCGGTGGACAAACTGCGTTGAAGTTGGCAAAACGGTTGCATGAAAAAGGAATAAAGATCATCGGCACCTCGTTTGACGACATGGATATAGCCGAAGATCGCGGACGCTTCAGCGACACGCTGAAAGAACTGGGAATCCCTTATCCGAATTACGGTACTGCTTACACCACAGATGAAGCAATAGAAGTGGCCAAAGAAGTGGGTTACCCGGTATTGGTGCGCCCCTCTTACGTGCTGGGCGGACAGCGGATGCGCATTGTGATAAATGACGAAGAGCTTGAAAAGAGCGTGGTTAGCCTGCTCAAGCATCTCCCCGGCAATAAGATACTGATAGACCACTTCCTGGATCGCTGCCAGGAAGCTGAAGTAGATGCAATATGCGATGGCGAGACTGTGCACATAATGGGTATTATGGAGCATATTGAGCCGGCTGGCATTCACAGCGGCGACAGCCACGCTGTATTGCCGGCTTTCAACCTGACACCGCTTATTGTGGATGAAATGGCGGATATAGCGAAAAAAGTAGCGCTGCGCCTGAAGATAAAGGGGTTGATAAATATTCAGTATGCTATAAAGGATGGAAAAGTCTACGTGATCGAAGCCAATCCTCGTGCGAGCCGCACCACGCCATTTATTGCAAAAGCATATGGTATCCCTTATCTGAATATTGCCACAAAGGTGATGCTGGGTGAGCTGAAACTAAAGGACCTGAAACTGGTGCAAAAGCTGGAAGGATTTGCGGTAAAGGAGCCGGTATTCAGCTTCAATAAATTTCCGAATGTGAATAAAGAGCTGGGGCCGGAAATGAAGAGCACAGGAGAGGCGATACGCTTCATTAAAAACCTGCGCGATCCATGGTTCAGAAATCTATACAAAGAAAGGAGCATGCACCTGAGCAAGTAACACAGAGCGATTACTATGCTACTGTATGCAGATATTTTAGCAAAAATTCGTAAATAGTGCTTTTATGAGGAAACTTCTGCTATCGGCTATTGCTTTGATTTTAACTGCCGCATCTTATGGCCAGATCGTCTTAAATTCAGGTAATTATCCTGCTTCGGTGATCGGGACTGATAGCCTGAAGACCACAACCGCTGCATCATCATTCCCATCTTTGACCGCAACTGCGGATGGCTCATGGGACATGAGTATTGTGATAGATTCCATGCCTATATTGTATTCTTATCACGTAAATGCAACAGTCTCTCCTGCGTCTTTTGCCGATAGTAATTTATATAGCTTGTCAAATTATAGTTATCAAGGAAATGCTCAAAAAGCTATTAGTCCTACAGGACTTTTAGAATATGGAATTGACGTCCGCCATACCGGTTACAGTTTAACAGCTATAACTCTTGGGCCGCTAGATAGTTTAATAATATCTGCACAAAATAATTTATACTCCTCTCCGCGAAGCATACTCCAGTTCCCAACCGCGCTACATTCGGGATGGAGATCTGAACTTTATTTCGATGTTAGCTTTACGATTTCGATTGCAACCGTATTACCCGCTGGTACTCCAGGCGTTGTTAGAACTTACTTGATTGAAAAGGATTCAGTTACTGGTTGGGGGAAAATGAGAGTAAAAGATCTTTTGGGTAACCCATCCGATTGGTTCAATGTTTTGCAGGTACAGTCAACCACAAAAACACTTGATAGTTTTTTCATCAACGGAGTTCCTGCGGCCGTCACGATACTATCAGGTTTAGGCCTGACGCAAGGTCAGATAACAACCACTTACGAGCAAAACTATTACCGTGCAAGTGAAGTTACACCTTTTGCAAATGTGAGGTTTTCGGATAGCACCTATACAACGCCAATCAAGGCAACCACACATACACAACGCCTGGTAAATGTCGGTGTTTCCAATGTAAGTGATAATTCATTGGTTAGCGTCTATCCAAACCCGGTACGCGGTCACCAGGTTTCATTGTCACTTCCGGCCATGCAGGGACGCTGGAATTATGAGTTAGCAGACATAAGTGGTCGGATTATCGTAGCCGATGTAATAAACGTGAGCAGCGATCATACCCAGTTGGTCCTGCCACCTTCGGTTGCTCCCGGCGTATATTATTTAAGACTTAGCAATGGTGGCAAGCAGGTGTGCGTGAGATCGATTGATATTGTAAAATAATTGCCGCTGAAAAACCTTGAAAGGCTGCTGGTGGCCTTCCCTTTTATATTGTAAGCTTGTAGTACCTTTCCCTATATGGATGTTAACCATCACTCTTTGAAAATACCTTCCAGGATAGCACTTGTGGCAATGGTTGTGTTGTGTATTTTAGGTGCGATATATTATAAAGAGCGGGCAATATTTTCCGATGCGGCGTTTAGATTGTTCAATCTTATCAATTATTCCGGTTTCGATTTACCTGGCAACAGGTATGGTGCATTTGTCGTGCAGGTTCTGCCCTATTTAGCCCGGAAACTACATTTGTCGGTGAAAATAATCCTGTTCTGTTATAGTGTTGGTTACTATTTATTCTACTTTTTTGTAGCCGGTGTTATTGTGTTCGTATTCCGGCAATACCGGCTGGCAATACTGATGGTGCTATATTATTTATTATTTTGCAGCGAATCTTATATATGGGTAAGTGAAACATATCTTGCATCTGCGTGGATGTTCTTGCTTTTTTCTGTCATCCAGCATATTTGGAACACGCGGCCCAACCTCTTTTTACTGCTTCCTCCGTTCTTGCTGTTGGCGTTTCTTACCATTTTTAGCCATTTTGTAATATTGATTCCTATGGCCTACTTATGGATATACCTTATCCTTGAAAAGAAAAATTGGCCTTTTTCCAGGAACGTTTCAATACTGCTTACATGCCTGCTAGCTGTCGTGATCGCACTGAAATGCCTCGATACCACCTCCGCTTATGACAATGACCATTTACGGGGTGTAACACACTTTTCACTACAGGATATCCTGGATGCGTTTACAAGCCCGGTTTTACGGGCGTTCTACTATCGGTGCGTAACTAACTATTGGCTGGGAACCATGGTTTTTATTATTAGTATTGCTACCCTTGTAAAAAACAATGACCGACGATTGGCAATCTGGACGTTTTTGAGTGCACTCGGTTACATAATAATTATGGGCCTGACTTATGCAGGCCCGGGCGGAGAATCTATCCTGTTGTTCCATATTGAAAGTGAATGGTCGGGGATTGCTATTATAGTTGCCACTCCATTTGTTTTTGACTTTCTGCCAAGGCTCAAATCTTCAACTGCCGCTTGGGTGCTGGCGGTGATCTTTGTAGTAAGAATTTTATACATAATCTCGTTCCTGCAACCATTTACCGAAAGGAACAATATGACGGAAAAAATATTAGCCCAGATGCGGAAAAAAGGGATCGACAAATTGGCATTGTATAACGACGCACATCTAATGTCTGTATCAAAGCTATATTGGGGGCTGCCATACGAAAGCCTGTATATATCTTCAATGGATGGAAACAAGCCGCAGTTAACGTTTTTGTTTGTTAATCCTGACGAGAAGCAAATAATGGAAAACATTAAAAACCCTAAACTATTTGTTGAGGCGTTCGGTGGTTTTCCCTCAAGCTTACTGAATAAAGACTACTTCCAGGTCGACTCTACAAAACCCTACACGGTAATGACTTATGCCGAACTGTTAAAATAATCTCTGTAAAAGAGTGGATATTGGCGTAATTTTCGTTTTCAAAAATCATGACTGGAATGCACACAAAAAAACCACAGGATACATTTGTGATGATGTCAGAACTGGTGTTGCCTAACGATACGAATACGCTGGGCAACCTCATGGGCGGAAAGTTAATGCACTGGATGGATATCGCTGCTGCAATAGCATCTCAAAAACACTGTAACTGCCCGGTAGTGACTGTATCGGTAGACAATGTGTCTTTTACTCAACCCATTCAATTAGGGAACCTGCTTACCATAGAAGCCAAGCTGACACGATCGTTCAGCACCTCCATGGAAGTATACCTGCGGGTATGGGGCGAAGACCTTACGGCTCAGTATAAATACCTGTCGAACGAGGCTTACATGACTTTTGTGGCTTTGGACAATCACGGCAAGCCGCGCAAAGTGCCCGAGCTCATTCCAGAGACTGACCTGGAGAAAACGATGTTTGACGGGGCTTTGCGCCGCCGGCAACTACGGTTAATACTTGGCGGAAAAATGAAGACAGAAGATGCAGGCGAATTGCGCGCCTTGTTCATAAAATGACATAACTCAATCTTATGATCGCATACGAAGATTTTGAAAAGGTAGATATACGCCTTGGTAAAATTATTGAGGTTAAAGATTTTCCCGAGGCAAAAAAACCAGCGTACAAATTGTTCATAGACTTTGGCCCTGATATCGGGATCAAAAGATCAAGTGTGCAGTTGGTAGGTACTTACGAAAAAGAGGAATTGCAAGGCCTTATGGTAGCCTGCGTGGTAAACTTTCCTGTGAGACGAGTGGGACCTTTTGATTCAGAGGTACTGACTCTTGGCTTTAAGAACACGGAAGGGATGGGTTATGTATTGGTAACCCCTTCCAAATCCACTGTGGCATTGGGCGACAGACTCAGTTGATATTTAAATTTGTGAAGCCGGAACTAATACCCTTTTTCATTTCGATATAATCACCCTAACACAAATAAACATCGCTCTGACACCAGGGGCCCTGCTTCTAACCTCGAAGCTCTGATATCGATGGACGAGACCGATACATACTACTGCCTTCACAGTAACTGAGGCACCCTGTTCTCGCATCCCTAACACATAAACACGCGTAAGCACTACCCCGGCGAGACCATTCGGCACTCCGAAAGTTCGAAGGCGACTTTTCTGCGGCAATGCCATCGCCTGAATTTTTATTTGCTGTTGTAAAAAATAAAAAAATTTATATATTTTTACTATTGAGAACTCCTTTTCAACATATTTTTACTTCATGCTAAAAAGATAAATAATGAAAAAATTATTCAGAATTCTCGGATTTTTTTTACTGTTTCTCATTATTGTAGTCGGCGGTCTTATCTCCTATGTGAAGGTTGCCCTGCCAAACGTTGGGCCTGCAACCGAGCTTAAAATTAACTATACTCCGGAACGCGTAGAGCGTGGGAGATACCTGGCAAACCATGTCACCGGTTGCATGGATTGTCACTCTACAAGAGACTGGACAAAATTCTCAGGACCAATTATTCCGGGTACTCTGGGGAAGGGCGGAGAACGCTTCGACCAACAATTTGGTTTTCCGGGTGCATATTATTCCCGCAATATCACCCCTAAAGGCATAAGCCGATATACAGACGGGGAGTTATTCCGTGTCATTACAACCGGTGTTACAAAAGAGGGTCGTGCCATGTTCCCTGTTATGCCATATCCTTATTATGGCAAAATGGACCCGGATGATATTATGTCTATCATAGCATATATCAGGACGGTCGACCCGATCGAAAATAATGTTCAGGAGTCAGTTTCTGACTTCCCGATGAGCATCATTATCAACTTGATACCTAAAAAAGCACCAGGCGGTACAAGGCCTGATGAATCGAATACGCTGGCTTATGGCGCATACCTTGTAAATGCATGCGGCTGTATTGAATGCCACACGCCTGCAAAACAAGGACAAATAATTCCTGAGCTTGCATTCTCCGGTGGCAGAGAATTCATTCTTCCCGGCACAGGTACCGTGCGTTCTGCCAACATTACTTCAAGTACCACAACCGGTATCGGTAACTGGAGCGAGGATGCATTCATCAACAAGTTTACAGCCTATGCAGATTCAAATTACAAGCCCCAAACAATTGAAAAAGGCGCGTATAATTCTATTATGCCATGGATGGTTTATGGCGGCATGAAACGGAGCGACCTGGCGGCAGTTTATGCCTATATACATAGCCTGCAACCCAAAGAAAATAACGTGGTAAAGTTCACGTCGCTGGCAGATGTAGCGAAGAAATAAACTACAAAAATCCAAAGGGAAAAATCGAAATTCCAAGGTCCGAAAGTTTCGGGAAATCGCTAAAGTTTATTGCCTCGGTAATTGCTAGGTGGTGGTCTTTTTCCTACCTTTAGGCATGTCCAGTTCGCATGTACGGCCATCAGGCGAGTTATCCAACCAGGAGCGGGAGTATGAGAATACTATACGACCGCAAACCATAGAAGATTTTGCCGGACAGCCCAAACTTATTGAGAACCTGCGCATATTCATCAAGGCTGCGAATATGCGCGGCGAAGCTCTTGACCACATTCTGTTCCATGGCCCTCCGGGCCTCGGAAAGACGACCTTGTCGCGTATTGTGGCTAATGAGCTGGGCGTGACCATAAAAGAGACCAGTGGGCCGGTAATAGAAAAACCCGCCGATCTTGCAGGCCTGCTTACCAGCCTTGAGGCACGGGACGTTCTGTTCATAGATGAGATACACAGGTTGAGCACAGTGGTTGAAGAATATCTATACGCCGCTATGGAGGATTTCAAGATCGACATTATGATAGACAGCGGCCCATCGGCGCGCTCAATACAGCTTACACTCAATCCATTTACACTTGTAGGCGCAACTACCCGCAGCGGCCTGCTTACCGCCCCATTACTATCCCGCTTTGGTATCAAATCCAGGCTGGAGTATTATACGGCTGATGTATTGCAGCGGATCGTAATGCGCGCTGCCGGAGTGCTGAATGTTAAGGTAACTTCAGATGCAGCCGGCGAAATAGCTCGTCGCAGCCGTGGTACACCGCGTATTGCCAATGGCCTGCTGCGCCGCATGCGCGACTTTGCACAGGTGTTGGGCAACGGGGTTATTGACCGGGCTATTGTGGAGCACGGACTCAAAGCGCTGAATGTAGATGAAAGTGGCCTTGACGATATGGACAATAAGATCCTTACGACGCTTATAGATAAGTTCAAAGGTGGCCCGGCAGGCATCAGCAACATAGCAACAGCCGTGAGCGAGGAAGCCGGAACGATAGAAGAAGTGTATGAACCGTTCCTGATACAGGAGGGCTACATCATGCGCACACCGCGCGGAAGGGAAGCAACCGAAAAGGCCTATAAGCACCTGGGAAGGAAGAAAGAAGGTGGCGGTATGTTGTTCTAAATCTACATGGCTTCCCGCATTTCACAATTGCATTCCGCAGCTCAGTGCCGCGTCGAAAATGCTCGCCCGACCGAAGACAAATTCCACCTACCCTGCGGCTATTTTCCCCCAAAAACTTTTTTAAGCAGGTCGGTCACTTGTGCTGCAGGGTCTTTGCGGATCTTTGCTTCTTCCTTGGCAATGTACACGAATACGCCATTCAGCGCACGCTCAGTCACATAAGCCGGCAGATCGGGATTTACTTTATTAAATGTGGTGGGCAACTGATTATAGGTATTGAAAACCATAGCCCAATACTTCGTAGCGTTCACCTTTTCCAGCGATTGCTGAATCACCGGTCTGAATGAGCTTGTAAGTTGGGCAGTGGTTTTAGCTTTCAGGTATTGCGTAGCCGCGTCGTTGCCTCCATTCAAAATAGAGACTGCATCCTGTATCGACATGCTCTTTATTGCGGTCACAAAGATGTCGAACGCTTTAGCAGAGGCATCTTCGGCGGCACGGTTCATAGACAGTACCGCGTCATCAACATACCGGCCCATGCCTATCTCCCGCAATGTTTTCTCCACTTTTTTAGCCTCAGGTGGCATCAGCACTTTTATCAACGCATCCCCAAAGAAGCCATTGGCAATGGAAACCTTACCTGTTGCATTCTTGGCACCTACCTGCAAAGCCTGTCGCAAGCCGTCTGATATCTCGGACTGTGTCAACGAGCTGCCTTTCTTACCTGTGCCATAGTCGGTATTCAGCTTCTTTTTCGCATTTTTCAGGTAATTACTTAACTGCGCATGAGTCTGAACGGAAAAGAACGTTAATACAACAAATGCAACGAGCGTTTTGATAGCCATAGATCTTTTGTTTACCAGTTGAAATCAAATATAATACCAGATTCTATACCGAACTCAGTTTTAACAAAACGCGCACAGTTAACTATTTGCTCTTGCCGCCACCACCGGGAGGACCACCTTGCCCGCCACCCTGATCGTTGTCATCATTTTCCTTCATGTTTTTACCGTGGTCTTCCTCAGTTGGCTTTTCAGGTTTCATCTTGTCATCTGACTTGCGCTTGCCACCGTTGCCGCCTTTGCTGCCCATATCCTGCTTTCCAAAACGATACGTGAATTGGATATTTCCGATACGCGTTTCCTTTACCCTGTTTATGGTCTCGCTATACGTGTTAAGGTCATAGTTTGTCATAAACACGTGTGTCTTAAATACATCGGAACAGTTAAGCACCAAAGTCGCTTTATTCTTCCAGAAGCTCTTTTTCAAAGCCAGGTCTACCCAATAGGTTTCTTTCAGGTTGCCCTGCGTGATCACCTTTGGCGATTCGTAGTTAGCATTCACCTGGATAGAGAAATTCTTCGGCAGCTTGATGCTCGTATTTATTTTGCCGAACCAGGTAAACCCACTGTTGTCAGACAAATACTGGCGCAGCTCCGGCTTGTCTCCGATAACCAACATGTTCTCAAAAAAGTTGACATTGATAGTCGCATCCCATATGGGTATGATCTGTATGTGCCCCGTACCTTCCAGCCCGTAGGTGCTACCGGAAGCTATGTTAACCGGCTGGGTAAAGAGATTGCTTGACGGAACTCCATATTTTGCCGCTTCCTCAATTGTCAGTGGCCTCGTTATTTTCTCAGTCAGGTTTTGGGTCACGGCATAATAAGTGCTCAGGATAAAATTGTCACCCCTATTATCATTTTTGCTATAGCTGAATTCTATATTGTTTATGAACTCCGGTATCAGGCTTGGGTTACCTGTGTTTACCGTACCTGGATTGGAAAGGTCTACAAAGGGCAGCAACTGCATAAATCCCGGCCGGTTAGTGCGGCGGCTGTAGTTCAGGTAAATGCTTTGCTGCTTGCCCAACTGATATGATACAAATGCAGACGGGAAAAGGCTCGCAAAACTATTGCTCATAGTGGTATCATTTGGCGTTTTGCCATTTCCATCATATTCCGCATTTTCAAACCGCAACCCGACCTGGTACCCGAATTTTCCCAACTGGTCATTCCAGTTTACGTAAGCGGCATGTATCTGCTGCTCATAGTTATAAATGGCGAGTAGCGTGGGATCAAAAACATTCCCTGTATTATTTCGGTTTATTACCGCTTCATTGCTGCTGGTGAACCAATAAAACTGGGATTTAAAACCAAGGCCAAGCTTTCCATTTTTAGTAAATAAGGGATCTGAATAATCAGCCCATATGTTAAGTGTATTATTTGTTCCAACGCCAGGGGCATGCTGCGTAGAATTTCCATTATTATCTATGGTTACATAACTCTGATCGCGATGGAAGTCCGTGAGCGCGAAAGTGGCGTCGACGTTAAGCTCCTCATCCTTTTTTTTAAACTTGTGCTTGTAGTCCAAAGCAGAGGAAAGCGATAATGGTTTTCCCCAGAATTCGGAATAACGTGCTTGTTGAAACGTCGGCGGGCCGGTCTCGTTTGCGTTACCATATACTTTGTATGTCGAAGTATCCTTAAAAGAGAATTTCATTATGTTTATGTTTTCAGTAAGGGTTATTGAATTGTATTTATTGGGTTCATATGTGGCACCAATCGTGGTGAATGAGCCATTGAACTGGCGGGGCACATGCTCGTAAGTATGATAGGAATGCGTTACACCAACGCTATCGGGTATTTTATCCGTTCTGTCAGTCGTCACATTATGATAAGTATTGTTCAGGCGAAAGCTGCTGTTGAGGAAAACATTCCATTTGCCTTTGTGGGCGTTCAACCCGAAGCTACCATTGTATTTATTATTTGTACCGGCGCCTAGCGCTACGTTTCCATTTATCCCAAAACGCCCATCTTTTTTGGTAATGATGTTGATGATGCCGCCCATGCCCTGCGCATCATACTTTGCCGATGGGTTGGTGATCACTTCCACGCTTTCAATACTATTAGCAGGAAGACTTTGCAGTGCCGATGTAACGTCTGACCCTAGTAAAGTAGATGGCTTGCCGTCGATCAAAATGGTAACATCCGATCTTCCCCTCAGGCTCACAGCGCCATCTGCACCTACCGACACAGAAGGAACATTCTGTAACACATCTGTTGCGCTGCCGCCCGCTGTAGTGGTATTCTTCTCTACATTGAATACCTTTTTGTCCACCTTCAGCTCCATAATAGACTTTTCGCCGGTGATGCTTACCGTGCCAAGTGTATTCTCTGTTTGTGTAAGTTTGATATCCCCAAGCTTCTTATCGGGATCGGAGGTAGTGATCTGCACAGGCAGAAACTTCGTAGCTACACCTATTGATTCTATCCGAAGGCGAAAACTTCCTGTCCCGGTATTGTTAATGCTGAATGAGCCATCATCCTTTGAGAGGTCACCATTGGCAACGGATGAGTCGGGACGCAGCAAAGTTACAGTAGCATAAGATACGGGCTTGTTCTGAGCGTCTACCAGCCTGCCTGTGATGCTGCCCACAGGTTGCGGCTGTTGTGCATATGAAACGGTTGTGACCAAACAAAAAACAAGGACGGAAAATATGTATCGGAATAGGTGCATAAAAAATATAAAATAACGGGCAAAATTCAATGAAATATGCGAGAAATAAGCTTTTGGGGGAATAAAATATTGTTAATGGGCATTCACCCTGCGAGCTTCGCCACTTCACTGCTGTGAACTCGTAACGAAGATGGTGCAGCAGAATGATTTACACACAATGCACGTATCTGTATCTCCGAACCACTTTTTTAAGGAATATACCGGGAGAAACCGGCATCAATTGCTCATTATACCTTTGAGTCACCAATTCCTAAAGTTTCCTCCGTGAGGTATACATTTCGGTCGGCAGCATTGCGCACAACCAGTTCGGCGATAAACCCTGTAAGGAAAAATAGCGTGCCGATCACCATAATAGGCGGTGCGAGGTAAAACCCGACTTTGTGTGTGAGGCCAAAGCTGGCACCCTCAGTGAGCCGCTGGATAATGAGCCAGAAAACTATAACGAACCCGACAAGGAAAGTGAAAGAACCGAGCGCACCAAAAAGGTGCATTGGCTTCTTTCCAAAGCGGCTTACAAACTGAATAGACAGCAGGTCAAGAAAGCCATTGATAAACCGCTCCCAACCGAATTTTGAAACACCGTATTTACGGGGTCTGTGCTGCACTACCTTCTCGCCAATTTTCTTAAAACCTGCATGCTTTGCCAGCACCGGTATAAAGCGATGCATCTCGCCATACACTTCTATACTCTTAATCACCTTGCGCCGGTAAGCCTTAAGGCCACAGTTCATATCATGCAGCTTAATGCCCGTGAGCCAGCGATTTACACCATTGTACAACTTTGACGGTAGATTTTTGGTAAGGGCATTGTCGTAACGTACTTTTTTCCAGCCACTTACCAGGTCGTAGCCATCCTGTATGATCATCTGGTACAGACCGGGTATCTCATCAGGACTGTCCTGCAGATCGGCATCCATGGTGATCACCACATTGCCCGTTGCTGCCTTGAACCCCATGTATAATGCAGGGCTTTTGCCATAGTTGCGTTGGAACCGGATAGCTTTTACAGCAGTATGCTTCTCTTTTAGCTGCTTTACCACATTCCAGCTATCATCGGTGCTGCCGTCATCTATCATGATGACCTCGTGCGAATATTTATGCGCTGCACACACGCGCTCTATCCACGCTACCAGCTCGGGCAGCGATTCTTCTTCATTATAAAGAGGTATTACGATAGAGATATCTAATTGCATTCGGGTGCTAATATAAAGAAAACCCCCGACCACCAAAGGAAAACCATCAATTTGTCAGCGCAAAATCATTGAATTTTAACAATAAATAACCTGGATTATTGCTCGTGCTTTTGTTTAAAACCAATTTTTACTCTAGGTTTTTCCTCCTGTTTTATGAACTGGTCGAGGTAGTTGAACACTACATCAATGTTTTGACCCTGGCTTGCCAGATCCTTTTCTATTTTTTCCATTCGTAAAAGCAGATCTTTATTGGTCATCAGCATTTCGCGCAGTTTAGTGAACAGCCTGATGATACGGATGTTTACTTTTATGGCCACTTCGCTGTTGAGCACGCTGGAGAGCATGGCTACGCCTTGCTCGGTGAAGGCGTAGGGTAAATACCTTCTTCCACCGCTTCCGCTCTTTGAGGTCACAAATTGTGACCTCAAAAATTCTTCTTCTTCGTCGGTAAGTCGAAACATAAAATCGCCTGGGAAACGCTCTATGTTTCTCTTAACGGACTGATTAAAGACTTTCGTCGATACTCCATATAATTCCGCCAAATCACTATCCAGCATTACCTTTTGTTCCCGGAAAACGTAGATTTTATTGATGATCACTTCATCGGGCAATACTGATATTTCATTTTTACCAGCCATCTACTATGTTTTATACGCTCTATTCATTTTCAAATTTGGTTTGAGGTCACAGATAGTCACCTCAAACATATAATATATTTTTACACAAGAAGAATGGCCAACCAACTTGAAGGCCCAACTTGTGATTTGAAACATTCACCTACTCAAAAACAGGTCTGTTCTTTTTGACAATAGCACAGACAATCAGGCCGATCAGGCAATCGAATATTACCAATTCAAAATAAGCCAGTACATTCTTGCCCAGGTCGAACTTTTTAGAAGCGACAATTCCTTCATCGAACTTGCGTACAGATTCGTCGATCCGAGCTTCGTCTACCTTGTTCTTCTCCATATACTGGATGGTAGTGTTTTTCATCTTATCCATGAATGCGGGGTCGATATACTTGATATAGATAGCTGTGTACAGATAATTAATAAGCGCGGCAATAAAGATGATGATGATGACCGCTCCAAATACTTCTTTGAATGTAATAAAACCGCCATTCGCTGTGCGGATGCGCGCGGCAAAAACGCCCAACATAACGAAGTAAAGGACAAAGACAACGAATTTGAGACCGTAAAATCCAAAAAGGCTCCCTACAGCCATATTAACACCTGTGGTAAGAATGACGTATATGAGACCAAGCAATAAGCCATATGTTGCGGCCATTTTATTTCTTTCGGCGTTTGTAATATTCTCCATGATCTGTGTATATAATTAGGTTATTAAAAATTATCTCCCTGCGGTGGCCTTGTACCTTTCTTAGGTGCTATGGCGGCGGCTATTACAGCATATATCGAGCCCATAAACAACGTACCGAGCATGACACCGAGAAACATGATCGCACCCCAATACTTTATAAAGAAATTGGAAAAGGTATCCTGCTGTTCTTCGTTGATCCCGGGGTTCTTTGATAGCTTATCGTGCATCTCTGCCAGTGCCAGCTCTTTCACATGCGGGAAAAGAAAGTCGGACACAGGTATCCAGGCGATGCGCACGGCCATAATCACCAGTACTGCCTTGAAACAGCTTTTGAAGGCATCGCCAAATGTTACGTACCCATCGTTAGCTTTAGAATAAGCGAACGCATTAAGTACAATACCAGCACAAAAAGGGAGCTGGATGAGCAGCGACATCCCCTTATTCAATGCTGCGCCCATGTATATAATAAGGAAACCAACCACTATCATTACCGCGACGGTGGCAAACCCATAAATGAGGT
>CANJQU010000029.1 GCA_947476485.1 Chitinophagaceae bacterium | reverse complement strand
GGCATAACCGGGCGTTATCGGTTCAAACTTTTCTTTTTGTCTTGTATATGAGTTATAAAAATGAAGTTCTGACATAGGTATCTAAATTGTGTTCTTCAGCCACATTTCAAAGTGTGTTCAAAAACGGATGTAAAAATAATTAAAAAGAAATGGGAATAACTATCAGGATCGGCACTATCAACAACAGCAACAACAGCCCGAATACTGAACATGGCTTTCAGTCCGGGAATAAAGGAAATTATGTATAGATGTGTATTGTTGCATGATTTGTTCTTAAAAGCAAATATAGGGAATATTTGAAACCGGCAAAATACTAACCGTATAGAGGTGTAAACATTACTCCTTCCCGGCCCGCATGAGCGTATCTTTTTCCTCCGCTGATAGCGAGTTGTAGCCCTTTTGGTTTATTTTATCAAGGATGTCGTCTATGCGTTTCTGCGAGATGCCGTTTTTAGGTTCGTATATTTTGTCGAGTATTTCGCTGCGTTTCCTGTTATGTTTTTGCCACGCTGCATCTTCAGCGGGTGTCACCATTCCTTCAATTTTACCGGTAAGGGTATACATCCATTCGCCTGGCCTGTACCCGCTGCGCAGCAGCCTTACATAACCAAACCCGGTGAGCCCGCCGCCCAGCAGCATAAAAATCACCGGCAGGTAAAAACCGGAACCAATGATCATAAGCACTGCGAATACGCCGGCCACTACTGCGATAGGTATACTAAAGGTCTCTGTAAGATAAAAGCGATAGCTCGGTGTCAGGGCAAAGGCCGCAGCGGCCAGCCCGATCAGTCCGGCTCGCGGGCCGAAGAGCCCGATAACAGGAGGCGTTTTTCCCAGCTCGCCGGGTAGCACCTGTGAAAGCAGGTAGAACAGACCACCGATGAACATGCAATACAGGTACATCGGTATTACTTGCTTTGCCCCGATCAGCATCTGCACCACTGAGCCAAAGCAGTATAGCCAAAGCATATTGCTCACCATTTCCCAGAAGCCCGGCATGTTATAAAACCATCCGTAAGTAAATAAAGTCCACCAATGGCTTTTGATTCCGGACAATGCGGGTAATGCGATGTTGGGAACAAAATATTGATCGTAAGTAGGCAAGCCTCGGTACACGAGCATAATAACGGCCCAGGTAAGCGCCAGCATAATATACAATGTCGCTGAAAAAATGATCAGCTTCAGTACTGCGTTATTTGTAAGGCCTGGTATATAGGATAGTGCCGATCTTTTGCGCCCTGTGCTCATTGCTGTAAAATTATTCAATAAAAGTCGTTCCTTACTCTGCTCTTCCATATTCTTAACAATATGAACGCAAATAGCATACCACCCAGGTGCGCAAAATGTGCAATATTATCACCGGCAGAATGAGCCAACCCCTGGCTAAGCTCAACTAGTGCGTAAACAGCTACTAACCATTTAGCCTTTACCGGCACAGGGATCAGGTATACCATAAACTCGGTATTGGGAAACAAATAACCAAATGCGAACAGCAAACCGAATACCGCACCAGAGGCGCCAACAGTAGGGTTGCCCACAATTTCCATATATGCCGAATAGACAAGATCTTTAGACTTATTGATCAGCATCACCGAATTGGGATCACTCTGCCACGCAGGCAAAAATGAAGTATTGTTAATTCTTAAATGGTGCCTGGCGAGAAAATCAACAAACGAAGGCAGGCTTGGATGGTCCTGATAAGCCATCACCATATTATACAAGCGAACGTTCTCAAGTGACAATACGCCCAGGTGACATAGAGCCGCCCCAAGGCCACAAACGAGATAAAATATAATAAACCTTTGAGGTCCCCACACCCCTTCTAATACCCTGCCAAACATCCACAGGGCAAACATGTTAAAGAAAATGTGGCCAAACCCTCCGTGCATGAACATATGCGTAAACATCTGCCACCAGCGGAATTTATTGGATTGCCAGGAGTGCAGCGCAAAAACATCGTCAAAAGTAACCGGGTTTCCGGATGGGCTTACTCCGAAGCTAAGACCCCTTGACTCAAACAGGAGCTGCGTAAGGAAAACAAGGACATTTATTATAAGCAGGTTTCTTACAACTAAAGGTATCTGCTGGAAGCCACGGGGCCTGAAATCAGTCATTTTATAAAGGATTAATGCAGGTTGACCAAATGCTCCCAATACAAATATTAGAAGGATGGTCGTAATTCTATTTGCAAAAATAATGGTTTACAAAGTCAATTAGTCTGAAACAATAAATAACCCTGCTACACACAAATAAAATGCATCCCTACTCTTCACATGCATACATGATATTTCGAAAAATATTTTCTATCAAAGATTGAAAAAAATATTATTTATTTCAAAAAACTTCTTACTTTTCATTTTCTTAAAAATTATTTAACCACTCATACCAAACAAAAAATGAAAAATTTTTTACTAAGCGCTGTTGCCCTGGCGGCAATATCAATGTCTGCAAGCGCCCAAACGCGCATGACATTGCACGAAGAGTTCACGGGGGAAAATTGCCCGCCGTGCGCTAGTACGAACCCCGGTTTCTGGGCATTATGCGACGGAGCCAGTAACCCATCTAAGCTGATACACATCTCTTACATGGTGCCGATACCATCCGCTGGCTTTTATTGTAACCGTACTACGGCCATATACACAGCGCGGGATGCTTACTATTCTGTTCCGTTTGCACCATATGGCCGTTATGATGGCCATGTGCCAAATCCCACGGCTTCCAGCCCTGGCCACCCTGGTTATTTTACACAGGCGGATATCGACGCAGAAGCTGCTATTCCTTCGCATTTTAACATGACGGTCACCAATGCCTGGAACGCCACATATGATTCTGTGACTACAAGCATTACTGTTACCTGCGTTACCGCATACTCAGGCTCGCTCTATCTCCGTACTGCGCTTATAGAAACAAATGATTTCTTCACGCCTCCGGGTACTAACGGCGAAACACACTTCGCCAACGTAGTGCAGGCTATGTACCCCAACGTAACCGGTACCGTAATGGCAGGTAGCTGGAATCCGGGAGATACACACACCTATACGCTTGTTGGCGCAGTTCCTAGCTGGGTTGACAAAACCGGCGCTCCTTACATTGTATCGTGGATACAGAACGATGCCGACAAATACATCGATCAGGCAGCTCAGGGTACTCCGCTTCCGGGAATAGCTCTTGATGTTGCTGCAAATCCTTCGGTTGGCGTTAATGACCTGGTGTGTGGCGGTGCTACTTTTTCTACCACGCACACTGCAACACTTAAAAATACTGGTACTACTACACTTACATCTGTAGACATTTATTATAAAGCCACAGGAGGATCATATACTAGTTATCCTTGGACCGGTTCTCTCGCTCCCGGTGCAACTACAACCGTAACAATGCCGGCAGTTTCTATGACTCCTGCTGTTAAAGGCAGCTATCAGACGATTACCGATTCTGTTGCTAATCCAAATGCAACTGTCGATATCAATCCGGCAAATAATGTAAGTGGTATCACGTTCTTCGTTGAAAGTACAGTGGGCGTACCAATGCCATTCCGTACCAGCTTTGAGCATTTTACAGATTCACTATACTATTATACCGATGCCGGATCAAATAACCGCACATGGGGTATCTGGCAAACCGGAACTTCTGGTGTTTATTTAGGGCATTCAGGCACTTATGCTGCAGGGTTCCCGTTGAAGAACTATCCTGCGGGCACAGTGAATTCCATTATTTTGCAGGAGGTTAATGTTACATCTCCCGCCAGCGCTGTATTGACTTTCTGGGTTTCTTATTCACAGCAAACCAGTGCGAGCAGCGATGTACTTGAAGTCGTTTATTCAACAGATTGCGGCGGCTCATGGAATTCCTTGTGGAGCAATTCGGGCGCAGCTATGGCAACCTTACCCGCCATGCTTGCTTCTGCAGGGTTTAGCTATCCTACCTCTCCAACCCAGTACGACATGTATTCTGTTTCTTTAAGCAGCGTACCAGCCGGTCCATTGATGTTTGCATTCCGTATGACAGATGGCGGTGGTAACTTTATATGTGTCGATGATATCACCATTTCTGTATCAACTGACGTTAAGACCGCCGCTGCGATCTCTTCAGACATCAGTATATTCCCTAACCCAAGCAAGGGCGAAGCTACATTGTCATTTAACCTCGACAATACTTCAGACGTTCAGGTGCAGGTTATTGATGGCCTTGGCCGGGTTGTAAAGACTGTTGCAAATGAAAAAATGAATGCAGGAGTGCATAGTCTTCCTGTAAATACTGAATCATTGGCAAGTGGCGTTTACAATGTGATCATACGTACCGATGGTGGTGTGTTTACACAGCACTTGTCTGTTGTTAAATAAGTTGTCAGGTACTTTTCAGTAAGTAATTATATATAAAAGGCTATCCGTAAACCCGGATAGCCTTTTATTATTAAATAATCTATGTGAGCTAAAAGTTAAAAAATTATTATTTCGTGTTCGAAAAGTTCTTAATTTCGACACTCTATACAAATTGATAACCATTTTATACAAAAACAAAAAAACGATGAAAAAGATTTTACTCACCGTTGCAGCTTTGGCTACAACATTGCTGTCAGCTAATGCACAACGCATGACGCTGCACGAAGAATTCACGGGAGAGAATTGTCCACCGTGCGCGAGTACTAACCCTGGTTTCTGGGACTTGTGCAATGGAGGTACTAATCCTTCCAAGCTGATCCACATTTCTTACATGGTGCCAATTCCTTCCGCAGGATGGTATTGCAACCGCCAGACAGCAATGTACACCTGGCGCGACAGTTATTATTCCGTACCATTTGCACCATATGGCCGTTACGATGGTCATGTGCCAAATCCTACAGCATCGAGCCCTGGTCACCCTGGCTATTTTACACAGGCAGATATTGACGCAGAAGCAGCAGTTCCTACTTCATTCAATATGTCTGTAGTAAGCACATGGACCGATGCTACCTGCAGCGCTATCCAGAGCGTAGTTACCATTACCAGTACTTCAGCATGGACCGGAACTACTCCGTACCTGCGTACTATGCTTGTAAAAACTGATCATTTCGCATCAGCTCCCGGCACTAACGGCGAAACTGATTTTGAAAATGTAGTACAGGCGGTTTATCCAAGCGGCGGCGCTTGGGGTACATCAATACCTACTTCATGGCCGGCAAGCACAACCAATACTTACACTATTACAGGTACTGTGCCTTCTTATGTTGATAAGAGCGAAAATCCACGTATCGTTGTATTTATCCAGGACGATGGCTCTGCTACAAAGGCAATTGCACAGGCGGCACAGTCTCCGGTATTAACTTTACCATTAGACGCCGGGATGACTTCGTTGCCATCAACTTTTTGTGTTACCGGTACTTCAGGTTCTGTAGCACCTTCTGTTACGCTTAAAAACACTGGTACAACTGCTTTAACAAGCGCTACGATCTATTATAAAATAGATGGTGGTACTATGATGTCAACTCCATGGACCGGCTCATTGGCAGCAGGTGCAACTGAAGTTGTAGCACTTCCTGCATCTACACTTTCAACTGGCGGTCATACGCTTTATGATTCTGTTGCTGATCCAAATGCTGCTGCTGACGTAAATGTCCTTAACAATGCGTCTTCTACTGCATTCCTTGTTCAGTCAAACACTGCTGCTTCTTTACCCTTGACAACTGGTTTTGAATCAGGCATACCTGCTAACTGGACATTATTTGATGCAAACGGTAATGGCAAGAACCTCGCAACTGCTACTGTTACAAATCATGCTACTGGTGGTTCTAAAGCAATAAAGCATGACAACTATAACTACGCTGCCGGTGAAGAAAATTACTGTATCCTGCCAACACCAACCATCTCCGGTACAACAACACTTGAGTTCTGGTTAGCACACGCTCAGTACAGTTCCTCATATAGCGATAAGCTCGAAGTAGTTTATTCTACTGATTGCGGAGATAGCTGGACATCAATTTGGAGCCAGACAGGTAGTACGCTCGCGACTACTGCAGCCACGACCTCTGCGTTTAGCCCAACCTCAGCAAGCCAGTGGGCTGCAAGAGTAGTAAATGTTACATCTGTTCCAACAGGCGCTCTTGTAGCTTTCAGGGCGACCAGCGATTATGGTAATAACGTTTACATAGACGATATCAACATGCATGCAGGTGCTGCATCCACCGCAGTAGCACCAATTACAAGTGCATCTGCAAATGCTGCTGTTTATCCAAACCCAGCAGTAAACGAAGCTACTCTTTCATTTACACTTGCAAACACTTCAAGTGTTCAGGTACAGGTGGTTGACGAGCTTGGCCGCGTATTGAACACGGTTGCAAATGAAACAATGAATGCAGGCGCTCAGAAAGTTGTGATCAACACTTCTGCCCTGGCAACTGGCATTTATAATGTGGTTGTTCGTACAGAACAAGGTACATTTACACAGCATTTGTCTGTTGTGAAATAATCATTAATCAGTATATTTAAGAAACAGGCCATCCCCTCCGGATGGCCTGCTTTTATTAAAGAAATCACAAAATGCAAGCGCAGCATAATATTTTTGGCGAGATGTGAAACATTATATAACTTGCAGGTAAGAAAACGCATACAATGAAAAGATTATCTACCTTAATAGTGGCCTTTTTGATGATGTTCTCTGTTGTTTCAAATGCGCAAACATTTACAATAGCAGATACAGTAAGGTCTACCCCGATAGGGAACGCTACCGTTCTTGATGTCATTACAAATCCAAACGCCTCCACGGTCGAAATTGCCTGGAAAGTAGTTGCCAGTGACTTCCCTGCTGATTGGCTTCCGTTGTTCAGCCTGTGCGACAACGTTACCTGCATTTCAAATGGTCCGCCCACTGCCAATACACTTTGGCCTACAGGCACAAACCATATCTCCATGCCTTACGCAGCAAGTGCCGTAGGTGATTTTCATATGGTGGTTGATCTCACTACAGCTACAACCAATGGCTCGCACTATCTCACCGTAAGGCTTAACAACAATGCTGTTCCAACCGATACTGCGCTATCTACATTTGTAATTACCAGGGGTTCTACTACAGGTGTTCAGTACATTCCTAAATCATCTGATGATGTAGTGCTTTATCCAAATCCTGCACATGATGAGGTTAACGTTATCTACAACGCAAGTGCTGATATTAAGAGTATAGCTGTTTACAACATCATTGGCAAAATAATGGCCGTCTACAAGGTAACAGAAAACAACAACGCTAACCTGCACATTGAGAATATGCCATCAGGTATTTACTTTGTACGCCTCATGAATTCAAATGGTACTGTAGTGTTGACAAGGAAATTCACTAAACAATAATATTTAGCTTTGCTAAAAGAAAAAATTCCGCTCGATTTTGAGCGGAATTTTTTTTATGATTAAGTTTATTCGGTAGTCTGAGAAGGATGTTCAGGCAAACCCCCTTCAGGGGTTTGGGGTAAGTTTTCAAAATAACGGATCACACACTCTTTAAGCATACGCTCCTGTTCCTGCATGCCGGTGACCGGCACCTGCTCTGTCTCCCGGAAATGCGGCCATCCATCGTCGTCCCGGCCCATCATTTCGTAATAGCCTAATTGGCTTAAAAGGGTGCATACCGCCACATGCATCAGGTCCTGCTTCTGCTCTTTCGAGAATTTTTTCCTGGGCAGTCGACCCAATTCATTTACGCCTATCAGGAACAAGATACCTTCCATATCCGGCACTTTCTCAAAACGTTCCCGGAGCAGGAACTCGGTATCTATCCATCTTTGTTCAAAATTTTCCATGGTCTATTCTTGCGCCTCAAAAGTAGAACGTAGAAAGCTACTAACCTAAAAAGGTTGTATATTCGCTATCTTCACTAAGTGTTATAAAAAAAGTTAAAACTGCTGGTATTGGCGTTGTTTTTCCTTTTCCGTTTTTTAAATTTGAAACTTCATTTAATCTCTTTAAAATAGTATGGACATATCTTCATCTGTTGACATTCGCGAACTTAACGAACGCATACACCAGAACAGCGCTTTTATAGAGCTGCTGAACATGGAGCTGAACAAAACAGTAGTAGGCCAGAAGCACATGGTTGAGCGCCTGCTGATAGGCCTGCTGGCAAGTGGCCACGTGTTGCTCGAAGGCGTGCCCGGCCTGGCCAAGACACTCGCTATTAAATCGCTGTCCTCGGCTATTGATGCAAGGTTTGCACGTATCCAGTTCACACCCGACCTGCTCCCTGCCGATGTGCTGGGTACTATGGTCTACAACCCGCAGAAACATGAGTTTGCGGTGCGCAAGGGGCCTATATTCGCCAACTTCATACTGGCGGATGAGATCAACCGCGCCCCCGCCAAGGTGCAGAGCGCATTGCTGGAAGCCATGCAGGAGCGCCAGGTAACCATTGGCGACAACACATACAAACTTGAGGAACCATTCCTGGTACTGGCTACGCAAAACCCCATAGAGCAGGAAGGTACCTACGAGCTGCCGGAGGCGCAGGTTGACCGTTTTATGCTCAAGATCGTGATCACCTACCCGAAGAAAGAAGAGGAGCGCGGCATCATACGCTCTAACCTTAATCCCGGCGGCATGCCGAAGATCAACCCTGTCGTAAAGGTAGAAGACATCATGAAGGCACGCCAGTTGGTGCGTGAGGTGTATATGGACGAGAAGATAGAACAATACATCCTTGATATCGTTTTCGCAACTCGTTTCCCCGAAGAGTATAAACTTGGCAAGCTGAAAGCATTCATCAGTTATGGCGGCTCTCCTCGTGCCAGCATCAACCTGGCGCTTGCAGCCAAGGCATACGCCTTCATCAAGCGCAGGGGCTATGTTATACCCGAAGACGTACGTGCGGTATGCCACGATGTAATGCGCCACCGTATAGGCCTTAGCTACGAAGCCGAAGCTGAAAACGTAACCAGCGAACAGATACTGAATGAAATACTGAACGTGGTAGAAGTACCATAGGGTGATAAGTTGATAAGTAAAGAAGTTAAACGGCATCCGCGAGGATGCCGTTTTTTATGCCGGCAAGCTTATCTCAAACACTGATCCTGTTGGCACGTTGTCCTTCACCGTTATGCGCCCTTTGTGCTGCAATACGATCCTGCTGGTAAGATAAAGACCAAGTCCGGTGCCACGCGCTTTGCGGCTCTCTTCATTGCCAATGCGGTAAAACTTATTGAATATCTTTTTCTTTTCAGCTTCAGGAATGCCCGCGCCCTGGTCTGCTACCCGGAGCACTGCCGTATTTCCTGCAATAAGAAGGGCTACCTTGACGGGCTTATCCTCAGGGGTGTATTTCACCGCATTCTCCAGCAAATTACTGACCGCAATTTGCAGCATTATCTTGTCGCCGGACAGGTGGCAGCCGGGAGCAATTTCCTGCTCAAATTTCCTCGGATAGCGGTTTGCATAATCGTTTACAGTAGCCCTTACCATTTCCGACAGATCGAAATGTTCCATCGCCGGCCGGTACTGCCCTCCCTCCATCTGGGACGCAAAGAGCATATTGTTGCACAGGTCGTTGAGCCGGTTCGATTCTTTGATGCAGCGGTCTATAAGTTGTTTTCTTTTCTCTTCATCAAGCTGGTGTTTTTCCAGCGTCTGCAGGTTCAGCTTCACTGCCGCCAGCGGCGATTTCAGCTCATGTGTCACCGAGAGCATAAAATTGTTTTGCTGTCTTGACAGCATAATGCGACGGTTAATGGACCTGTATACCACAGCGGCGCCAATAAGGATCACAATAAGAAAAGTTGCCCCCTCGCCGGTATACTGTGTTGTGCGTACGGAAAGGCTGTGCTGCAGCTCACCCATCTCCCGGTTATATGTGTAGGCATCCTTTGAGCTGTCTATGCGCGCCTTCAGCGTCATCACCTCCTGCGCATAGATGCGTCCGCTCTGCTTTTGCAGGCTCATCTCCCAAAACACTATAGCAGCTATAATGTACGCGAGCAGTATCAGGTGTACGGATGTGAAGAAACGCATGTTAATTTGAAAATGTGCAAATTTGAAAATCAGGGTAATTTTTGCCGCTTATCCTTACTGCCTGTGCACTCCCTTTTCCAGTCTCAACCCCACATGCAGTACCTCAGGCAGCGGGTTGATGCGCATATTTTGTTCAAGCGATATTTCGTATGTGCCTTTGTGGTTGAATCTTATGGTGTCGCCAAGATCCATGGGCATGCGCTGCTCCCATATCTCGCCCATGCCGCGGCCCAGCCATTTCCCATTGGCCGCTGCCAGCGGCACATTGATCCGTGCTTTTTTTGCAACACTGTCGCCCGGTCCTTTTACATACACCCAGATCCATAGGTTATTGTAAGGATAAGCCTGTGTATGCCGTATCAGGAAAAAGGGCTGGTAATTGGAAACGGTATCGGTAATGTCTACACTGAATTTAGGCTTGAAATTATACGTCCATGCGTTTTGCGGCATTGGTTCATCTTTCTGGTAATAAGGCGCCGGCAGGCATCCTGCCAGGCAAAAAGTGAACAATAAGAAGCAAACAATGAGGAGTTTATTATTCATGTTTTGATGCCTTTTACTCTTTTGTCAACAAATCTACACCACATAGGTCACTTTTGGGTTTTGACTTTCATCTTTTGACTTTCCTAAAGTATATTCAGTATCTGCTCCTTAGCCTTTTCCAGCTCGTCCTTCATGTTGATCACTATCTGCTGTATCTCGGCATGGTTGGCTTTTGAGCCCAGTGTGTTTATCTCACGGCCTATCTCCTGTAATATGAAATTCAGCTTGCGGCCTATGGCAGTGTCATTCTCGTTCACGGTAGCGCTGAAATAGTCGCAGTGCTGGCGTAGCCTGAGTTTTTCTTCCGAAAAATCCATGCGCTCCAGGTAGTAGATCATCTCCTGCTCAAAACGATTCGGGTCTATTTTATCTTTGTTGGCCATATCCTGTAGCCATTGAGTGAGCCGCGCACGAACGCGCTCCACCCGCTCCGGCTCAAGCGGCACTATCTTTTCGTGTAGCTGTTCTATGTTGTTTATGCGCAGCATTATGTCCTTAAGCATGGCAGAGCCCTCATGCAGGCGATGCTGCATCAGGTCTTTGGCTGCTTGTTCTATAACCAGTTTCACACTTTCCCAATCCTTTTCTGGTAATACATCTGTATCGGGCGCCACCACTTCGGGCATGCGCATGAGGGTGGAGATAATGTTTTCCTGCGGCAGGCCGGTCTGCTCGGCTATCTGCTTCATGCCCTGGTAGTAAAACAAAGCGAGGTCCGTATTCACCACCATGGGTTTCGATGCTCCTTCCTGCCTCACGCTCACGGTGAGGTCTATGGTGCCTCGCTGCAGCAGATGGCTCATCATATTGCGTATATCCAGCTCGTAAGAGCGCAGGATCGGGGGCAGTTTGGTGTTAATGTCAAACTGTTTGCCATTAAGTGCTTTTACTTCCACCACTACCTGGCGGCCGCTTACTATTGCCTCCGCACGTCCAAACCCCGTCATTGAATACAGCATATTATTTCGTTTGTTGCAAAAGAAAACAAACGTTTGGCAATAAAAAAACTTATCTCCCGATTTTGTGGCAAAACAAGATAAAATCGTCTTAAAACAGCCACAACTGCATCAATGAGCACATTTATTGGTTATTTTTGTTTCACACAAACCGGCCTATGCGTCTAGCTTCTCTTCTTTTATTTGTTCTTCTGTCGGTTACCGCCCTTGCCCAGCAAAAGCAGGTAGTGGGTTACACCATATCGAAAGAACAACTGGAAGCCGACCGCAAGAAGTATCTGGAAGCGATCAATGAAACCCAGCAGCAGCTTGACGCCATAAAGAACGATAAAAAAGCTACTATGAGCGAATTGCGGGCTTTGCAGAATAAACTGGCAGACCGGCAAAGGCTTATCGGAAACATCAATCAGCAGTTAGATAACATTGACAATACCATCAAAACCTCATCTACCGAGGTCGTAACCCTGAAGCAGCACCTGGAACAACTCAAGGTGCGGTACGCCCAGTCTATCCGCTATGCCTACGAGACCCGCAGCTCATACGATATGCTTGCTTTCCTCTTTTCTTCCAACAGCTTTAACGATGCTATGCGCCGCATGAAATACCTGAAAAAATTCAGGGAGTTCCGCAAGCAGCAGGTGGAACAGATACACGTAACTCAAAACCAGTTACAGCATAAAATAGGGGTGCTCAATGAAGAAAAGAAGGAGAAGGAAGATATGCAGGCGAGCCAGTTGCAGCAAAAGCAGGTGCTGGTAAAAGAAACAGACGAGCAGAACAAGGTGATACAGGAATTGAAGAGCAAGGAAAGCCAGTTGCTGAAGGAAATAGAAAAGAACAGGAAGAATGCAAAAAAAATTGATAATGCCATTCAAAATATAATTGAAAGGGAAATTAAGAAAGCTGAGGAGGAAGAGCGAAAAAAACAAGCTGCGCTTGCCGCCAAGCCAAATCCCCCATCGAAGCCTGCCGTACCTGCAAAGCCGGGTACAAATGAGCCGGTAACCAACAATCCGCCTGTTCCTAATCCTCGTACACGCGAGCCTAAGGCAGAAACACAGCCGCTGCTGCTTACTCCTACGGATATAGCGCTTTCCGCCAATTTTGAGGGTAATAAGGGCAAACTTTACTGGCCGGTGGATAAAGGATATATATCCGGGCATTTTGGTGTACACCCGCACCCGGTAGAGACCAAGGTGATGATCGACAACGACGGCATCGATATCCAAACGGCACCGGGATCCGAAGCGCACGCTGTTTTTGATGGGATCGTGAAAAGTGTTTTCTCAATTGGAGATAATTCTATAGTGGTGGTTCAGCACGCAAACTACTATACGGTTTACAACAACCTAATCAATGTATTGGTAAAGAAAGACCAGCAGGTAACAGTAAAGCAGCGACTAGGCACGGTAGCCAATAATGACGACGGTATACCTGCAATAAAGTTCCAGATATGGAAGGCTGTAAAAGGCAAATCCGTTAAGCTGAATCCCGAGCAGTGGATAGGCCGCGCCCACTAATCATCCTCCCCTGCAATCCGCTACCAGCGCATATTTACAAATAAAACATTAACGCCGGCTTTAGGATTCAAAGCACGATTTTTCATGGCTGTCAGGCCAGAATTTAGTAAATTGCATCGTAATTGCAAGAATAGGTTTTACAGTTGCATGACAAAAATAAATATTCATATTGACCTGCTTGCATTGTGTAAGTTATCCACAGGCATGTTAGTTTTTTCTTCATTCTCGGGAAGTAGTTTATGATAATTTAGCTGTCCCGCACCCCAGAATTTTAACGTTAAAATAATATTTGATAATGAGCGCCAAATCTAAAAACAAGGGCCTGTCTTTCCACCGCCAGTACACACGCGATGGTGTTAGCCCATATGACATGTTTGAGTACGACTACCGTACATCAGTTATTCGTAATCCTAATGGCGAAAAGGTTTTCGAAATGACCAACGTAGAAGTACCAAACCATTGGTCGCAGATAGCTACCGATATATTGGCTCAGAAATACTTCCGCAAAGCCGGCGTGCCGCAAAAAGATGGCAGCCTTGGCCGTGAAACATCTATAAAGGAAGTGGCGCATCGTCTTGCCCATTGCTGGCGCACATGGGGTGAGAACTATGGCTATTTCGAAGGTAAGAACGACGCACAGGTATTTTATGATGAGCTGGTATACAGCATCATGATGCAGAGCTGCGCACCAAACTCCCCGCAATGGTTCAATACCGGCCTCTACAGCAGCTACGGTATCGATGGCAAAGCACAGGGACATTACTATGTAGATCCTAAGACCGGCACACTGGAGCGCTCTAAGAATGCTTATGAGCGTCCTCAGCCACATGCCTGCTTTATACTCAGTGTGGACGATGACCTGGTGAACGAAGGCGGCATCATGGACCTCTGGGTTCGTGAAGCGCGTATCTTCAAATACGGCTCAGGCGTTGGTACCAACTATTCTAACATACGTGCAGAAGGCGAGAAACTCAGCGGCGGCGGCACATCCAGCGGCCTCATGAGCTTCCTGAAAATAGGCGACCGCGCAGCGGGCGCTATCAAGAGCGGCGGCACTACACGCCGTGCAGCCAAGATGGTTTGCCTCGACCTCGACCACCCTGAAGTAATAGACTTCATCGACTGGAAGGTAGAAGAAGAAAAGAAAGTAGCCGCGCTTATAGCTGCAGGTTATGCTTCAGACTACGAAGGCGAAGCTTACAAAACAGTATCAGGCCAGAATTCTAATAACTCCGTTCGCGTTCCAAACGAGTTTTTCCATGCATTAGATAACAATGCTGATTGGGAAATGACGGCACGCAGCACCGGCAAGGTAATGCGTACCATCCCTGCAAAAGAACTGTGGGAGAAGATCTCTTACTCCGCATGGCGTTGCGCAGATCCGGGCACACAGTATGACACTACCATCAACGAGTGGCATACCTGCCCCGAAGGTGGAAAGATTCGTGCATCCAATCCATGCTCAGAGTACATGTTCCTCGACAATACAGCATGTAACCTCGCATCGCTCAACCTCCGCCGCTTTTTCAACGAAGAGACCGGCAAGTTTGACGTTGATGGTTTTGAATACATGACCCGCCTGTGGACAGTGGTGCTGGAAGTATCTGTGCTTATGGCGCAGTTCCCTTCACCCGAAGTAGCGCAACTGAGCTACGACTACCGCACACTCGGCCTCGGCTATGCCAACCTCGGCTCTATGCTGATGGTGAGCGGTATTGCTTACGACAGCGAAGAAGCCCGCGGCATTGCAGGCGCTATTACCGCTATCATGAATGGTGTTGCATACAAGACTTCGGCAGAAATGGCGGCTTGTCTTGGTGCGTTCCCACGTTATAAAGAAAACAAAGAGCATATGATGCGCGTAATGCGCAATCACAGGGCTGCTGCATATGATGCTGCAGATGCGTTTGAAGGAATAGAAATAAAACCTACTGGCATTAACGCGAAATACTGCCCGGACTACCTGCTGAAAGCAGCTACTAAGGCCTGGGACGACGCAGTGCAGATGGGCGAACAATATGGTTACCGCAATGCGCAGGCTACCGTAATAGCGCCAACCGGCACGATCGGCCTGGTAATGGATTGCGATACTACAGGTGTGGAGCCTGACTTCGCACTCGTAAAATTCAAGAAACTTTCTGGCGGTGGTTACTTTAAGATCATCAACCAGTCTATACCAGCGGCACTCAAGAAACTGGGCTATACCCCTGAGCAGCAGGATGCGATAGTGAAGTATGCAAAGGGCCACGGTACATTTGCCGGCGCTCCCTTCATCAATCACCAGAGCCTCAGCGAAAAAGGATTTATAGCAGAAGAGCTGAAAAAGCTGGACAACTCGGTAGAAAGCGCTTTTGAAATAGGATTTGTATTCAATCATTACAACCTGGGCGAAGAGTGCCTGCAGCGCCTCGGCTTTAAACCCGAGCAATACTTTGCTCCTGAGTTCAACCTGCTCGAATCATTAGGCTTCTCTGATGCAGAGATAGACGCAGCAAACGATTACGCATGTGGTACAATGACCATAGAAGGTGCACCTTTCTTAAAGAACGAACATCTTTCCGTATTCGATTGTGCTAACAAGTGCGGCAAAAAAGGAGAGCGTTTCATACATGCTCATGGCCACATCCGTATGATGGGTGCTGTGCAGCCATTTATCAGCGGTGCGATCTCCAAGACCATCAACCTGCCTAACGAGGCAACCATTGATGAGATAAAAGACTGCTACTACCTGAGTTGGACACTTGGCCTCAAAGCCTGCGCCCTCTACCGCGACGGTTCTAAGCTGAGCCAGCCGCTGAGCAACAAGAGCGACAAAAAGGAAAAGAAAACAGAAGCTGCCGCAGAGCCGGAAATAAGCCAGATCATAGACATGAGCAAGCTCACCGTAGGCGAGCTGCTGGAAGAAGTGAACAGGCGTGTACAGGAAAGCCCTGATACACAACTGAAACGCGAACTGAGCCGCATAGTAGAGCGCAAGCAATTGCCTGCCAAGCGCCGTGGTTACACCATCAAGGGTAAAGTTGGCGGCCAGGCATTGTTCCTGCGCACCGGTGAATATGGTGATGGTACCCTGGGTGAGATATTCATTGATATGGCCAAGGAAGGCGCTACCATGCGTAGCCTGCTCAACAGCTTTGCTATAGCGATCTCTGTAGGCCTGCAATATGGTGTGCCGCTGGAAGAGTATGTAGACAAGTTCGCGTTCTCCCGCTTCGAGCCATCAGGCATTGTAGACCATCCGAATATCAAGAATGCAACCTCGGTGCTCGATTATATCTTCCGCCTGCTAGCTTACGAATATCTCGATCGCGATGACCTGGTGCACGTACCAGACCCTAACCGCATCACACACCAGCAGGAAATGGAAGCCATTCAACAGGAGCTGTCGCAGGTAAGGGTTACAGCGCCGCAATCTCAGCAGGTACAGAAACCAAAGAATGCATTAGCGCCAACAGCAGTAGGCGTAAGCGCACAAGCCACACTGGAAATGAAAAAGCTGATGGGCACCAGCGCCGATGCCCCCGTTTGCCGCAACTGTGGCAACATCACCCTCCGCAACGGCACCTGCTATATGTGCCCCAATTGCGGCACAACCACCGGATGTAGTTAGTATAGTGAGTATAGAATGTTTATTTAGACATTAAACAGCAAAAAAACCATCAGCCCCCTGATGGTTTTTTTGTTTTTTGGAATTAATTTTCATTTTTTGAAAATAAAATTCTAATTTTGTAAATAGCATCGTATAAAAGAATCATTATTTGTTCCTAAATCTCGTAACAATGAAAAAAAATAGAACTAGATGCGCATTATTACAAAAAGGGAAATTAATATGTTCATTGAAAAGCATGCGGATTCGAATGAATCGTTGACAGAATGGTATCTGAAAACTAATAGCAGAGTATGGAAAAATCTGCGCGACGTTAAAGAGACATTCAATAGTGTGGATTATGTTGGGAATGACCTTTACGTATTCAACATAAGCGGTAATAAATACAGGATTGTGGTGAGAATGTTTTTTCAAAAGCCTATAGTATTTATAAGGTTTATTGGTACCCATGCTCAATATGATAAACTTGACATGAGCACATTATAAAAATTGATTTGATTTAGTTATTCTAGATAATATGAGACAAGAACGCGCAAAACATATTAGCAACTCAGTGGAGTATGAAAAGGCTATTAATGAAATAGATAAGCTAATGAAAAAAGGTGAGCAGAACTTAACCCGGGAAGAAATTGAAATACTTGATAAAATTGCTGAGTTGGTTGAGGCGTATGAAAATCATAATGGAATGACTCCAGTATCCGTGAGTAAGAATCTGGCTAAAGAAAATAATAGGGATAAAATAGCAGCAGTACTTGGCTATGAACCTGATCTGATTGGGCTGATTGAGTTTAAAATGTATCAGCTAAAAATGAACCAGAATGCGCTGGCAGAAATGCTCAAAATGCCAGCCAGCAAGATCTCGCAAATATTGAATAAGAAACGAGATCCGGATATTTCTTTCCTAAAGGGTATTCATGAAAAGCTTGGCATTGATGGAAACTACATTTTGGAAATGGTCTGAATAAGTAGAGAACTGGGAATCGCCGGGGATTTGCACCAGAATTTAATTTACATTTTTCTTTGTCAATAGACTTGCTATCCCCGCCACCACTCCCGCCGGCACCCACAGCCACAAAAACTCACTCGCGAAAATAACAACCCCTCGGTGGCTGAACAGATCACCAAACCCGATACTACAAACTCTGATGGGCCGGAACGGGAAGAAGTAACGGTGGTTGGAGAAAGGCGAGAAAAAGGCCACACCCAGCCCGCCACTCGTCATCGCATCTACAACAGGATGCATAGCCGTGGCCAGGAAAAAATAACACCATATCCTCAGGTAAGCCCCGCTCATAAACTTATTCTTTGCAAAGAATATCGTCATCATGATCGTTGCCAATAAAACCGCGAAGAAGAAAGAGTGCGTAAATCCCCTGTGCCCGAACAGTGAATTATAAGGCACGCCCAGCCAGTAACCCACCGCATCAGCATCCGGCATTATCGCACACAGCGCTCCCGCCAGGTAATACTTACGCGCCTCCTTCCCGGTAGACAGCGCCTTACCTATCGCCAACGCAACCACAGCATGTGAAACGATTGTAGCCATAATGCTCTTATATCTCTATGTAGAATAAATCGGCCTGTCAAAGATAAGATGTCCAGATTAGCACAAAAGCTAAATGCTTGGTGCCCCTTTAGGGGACAGGGGTGTAAGGGGCAACCTTATATAAAACGTCGTCCCCACTCCCTCTTCCGTCTCAAACCATATCGCCCCCTTCCAGAACTCTATTATTTTCCTGGTCATCGCCAGCCCCAGCCCCGTTCCCGACGACTTGGTCGTAAAATAAGGCTGGAACATTTTCTTCACTACTTCCTCCGGTATACCCGCACCATTATCGGCGATCTTCACGATCACCTCGTCATTTTCAACACTCACAGATACCAGTATATTTCCGGTGCGGTCTTCGGGTATCGCCTGCCGTGCATTCTCCAGCAGGTTGGTAAACACACGCAGCATCTGGCTTTTATCTGAATGCACAAATAGCTGCTGTGGTTCATCCAGTATCGTCACCTTCACCCGCGCATCATCCAGGTGCAGCTCCACAGCTTTGTGCAGCAGTTCGCCCAGCTCCAGTTTCTCAGGCCGTGCCTCTGGCATTGTTGCGAAGTTCGAGAACTCAGAGGCTATATAAGAAAGGTTGTCTATCTGCTCCACTATAGAGTTGGCTACTTTATCTGTAAGCTCCTTTATGTTCTCCGCATCTTTTCTCATCGCCTGCTGCAGGTACTGTATATTCAGCTTCATGGGCGTCAGCGGGTTCTTTATCTCGTGGGCCACCTGGCGGGCCATCTCGCGCCATGCGCTCTCACGCTCGCTCTGTGCCAGCTTGGCGGCGTTCTCTTCCACCTTGTTCACCATCTTGTTATACTCGGTCACCAGCAGTCCTATCTCATCATCATACGGCCATTGTATGCGCTCATTGCGCTGCAGGTTTATACGCCCAAACTGTTTGATGATCATATTGAACGTCCTGGTTATCCAACGGGTAATGAACACGGTTATCACACTCGAGATAAGGAAGATAAATGCATATAGATTGATGAGCGTTACAACGATATTGGAGATCTGTAAATTCAGGTCTTTTTCTGATGAGAAGAAGGGGACATTGATATAGCCCATGGTTCTGCCATAATCATCTGTTAGCGGCTCATAGGCAGACAGGTACGACAGCCCTGCAACCCGTTCATTCTGCACCACTATCGATTTTCCGAGTTTATTAAGCTGGTACATTGCCGCTGGTCGCATCATCCTCGATACCAGCCCCTTGTCATAGATCTCTTCCTGCGACGATGAAAAAAGAACACCACGGTCCTGGAATACATTGATGTCTATTTTCTGCCGGCTGGCGGTTCTTGTAATGTAGTCCTTGAACCAGTTCGACCTGCATATAGAATCAAAACGGGCATAAGATGAGAACGCATTCGCCAGCTTCAGTTCATCAACTACTGACTGCCTTGCTATCTGCATATTCGATTGGAGCTTTCGGGTGTTTGATATCCGGTATTGATCTGTAAAGAACCAGATAGTTACAGAGCATACCACCACGAAAGAGATGAGCACAATAGCCAGCATAGAGTACCGCACACGCTTGCCCAGCGTCAGTTTCAGGAAGCTGCCCGGCGAAATGGCGCCTGTGAAATAGGAAAGATAAAGCTGGTAGAGCACAATGAACAGCGCGATGAAAACCTGTATCACGAATATGTAGGAGAACAGCGTGATCATTTCCAGTATGCGGTCATGCGCATGTGCTACCACCACCACGCGCTTGTCTTCTATTTTATACCGCAGCTCAGATACGTTCTTGTTCTCGTAAAATGCAAAGTCCCGGTCCTTAAGGTTATCTCCCTTTAGCAGCGTGGTAAAAGGATATTCTTTGGTTTGCGATACTAGTTTGCCATCCATATACACACCCACAGAATATTCGTTCTCTTGCTGGCTGGTCTTATTGGTATTGGTTTTCAGCAGCTCCGGATACACAGCCGTTTCGGTTGTCGGCTTTTTTGTATCAAGATCTATAACCACGGTTCCTATTTTTCTATTGATAGAATCACTGTATACCGGCACATAAGCATAGTAAAAATGCCGGTCATGCAGATCCTCCATATAAAAAAGGTAGGGCGAATTAGTAGCCCATGATTCATTCTTTTTATTCAGCAGGTTGGAGTAGGTGAGTGTATCTTTGTTGAACAGGCCTTTTCCATCGGCATCAAACAGGTAAAGCCATGCCTGGTATTTGTTCACTGATCCTGTAAAGTAAAGTGCATTGAAGCGCTCGGTTATATTTTTCCGGCCATTGGCAGAGGGTTTATTTAAAAAGGTTTTTAATGCTTTATCCCGTTCTATCGCACGTGCTTTATTATCAAAATCATACTCCATCAGGTTATCACGGTGTGGCGTAAACTTTAGTTCCACATAAGCCCTGCGTGCACCCATTTCTTTTATTTCGTTGAAATATTGAACAACACCTGTGCAGAAGGCACAAATGAAAACGGCCCAGGTGATCATATGTGGTTCAAACAGGTCAGACACCAGTGTGAATCCCGGAATATCCAGCATGATGATGAATATCAGCAGCCATATCGCCAGGGAGCAGTAGAAGGGATCCTGAAGTTCACCGGCCACGTTAAGAAGTATGATACCAACGATAGCGATCAGCAGGAATTTGATCCAGTTGTTTTTGATCAGTGCATTCAACTGAACATTGCACAGGAAGATGATGAGGCACGATATGCCGGTCATGGCGCCTATTACCAGCAATCCCAGTATCGTATAGATATTGATGGCGTAAAAATGGATCACGTCAAAAGAGATACTGGAGTCCAGCACCAGGCTGCGCACCAGGCCCACGAAGAAGTTCATGTATATGAACAGCGCACAAACCAGTACCAAAGCAGTTAAATACCTCAGAGGTTTTATTTTCAGCCCATCGAAATACGCTTTGTAAGGAGTGTGGCGGGTAATGAAAACAACGATCCACAGCACGCACAGTGTATTGATGAACAGGTCGCCAAACGATGAAAGGAACTTGCTGGATGCGTATAAGCTTGGCGAAAAGAAATTGAGGGTATCCAGGTTAAATGGAAGCCCATATAAATACAACAGTGCGCGGAAGATACCCACCAGCGACAGCGTAACGATAAGACCGGTAAGTGACGACTTATTGCGGGTGAGGTGTATGACCATCAGTTGCAGCCACGATATGCTTACCACCAGCGCCGTAAGCAGCATCAGGATAAAAAGCGTGCTCGGCACCCATTTCTGCACATCTGCCGCGTTGAACTGGAGATAAAATACCACATCGTTCCCATGAAGGGAGACTGGGAAAGTGCCCGTATGAATAGCTGCGGGCGACAAGATCTTTGTTGTTACCGGTACATTTTCAGAAGCCGCAAAATGGGTTTTCAGGTAGTCATTCTCCAGTGGGTATGTAATGAATATCGGGAACAATGCCACAAGTCTTCTGCCCCTGCCTGCTGATGGCAGCTCAGGGCACTTGGCGACAAACACGCCACGTTCGTTCCGTAGCACCACCGTTTTGCCGAGCAACGAATCGTGATAGGCCGGAGCAAAAATGTTCGAGTTCCAATACTTCAGGGAGTCTTTATCAAAGGCATAAACGTAGAACGGGAATTTGTTTATCCTTTCTGTTTCCTTTTCACTAAGCGAGTCACTGAAGATCCGGCGAACAACACCCTGCTCCTTCAGGAAGCTCTCAAAAACGTCATTGCGCTGCCTCAGATCAGCAGTGATCGACCTTGCCATGCGCTCAGGCATCATATCCTGCCGGTGCAAGTGGTAGTTATACCCATTGATGCACCACAGCAACACGCTCAACACGAGCCAGCCCCAATATGGATATCGCCTGAACATTTATCTTCTATAATTATTCACCAATCAATTTTCATCGAAAATGAGGGGTGCGAAACACCTCCCCTCCTGTTTTTAGGAGGGGACGATCGGCGCTGGCGCCGATCTGGGGTGGTTGACTCGCGCCAAACACGCTACTCAATTTTCAAATACTAACGCCGCTCCTCCTCCTTCACCTTGTTCCACAGCTCATCCATTTCCCACAGCGTCATATCATGTAAGGACTTTCCCTGCCCCTGCGCCATATCCTCCACCCGCTGAAAACGACGAATGAATTTCTTATTCGTCTGCTCCAGTGCCAGCTCCGGGTCCACCTTCACAAAGCGCGCATAATTGATCAGTGCAAACAGCACATCGCCAAACTCACCCTCTATCTCTTTTTGATCCCCGCTTTCCACCGCCTCATACAGTTCCTGTATCTCCTCATTCACCTTATCGCGCACCTGGCCGGTATTCTCCCACTCAAAACCCACCTGCTTGGTTTTTTCCTGCAGGCGCAATGCCTTTATCAGCGCCGGCATAGACGGTGGTACACCACTCAGCACCGATTTCTTCCCTTCCGCCTGTTTTATTTTCTCCCAGTTTTGCTTTACCTCCGCTTCATCTTCCACCTTCACGCTGCCATAGATGTGCGGGTGACGGTTTATCAGCTTATTGCAAACACCCTCTATCACATCATCAAATGTGAATTGCTGTTGCTCGGCCCCTATTTTGCTGTAAAAAATAATGTGCAGCAGCAGGTCGCCCAGCTCTTCCTTTATACCCTGCCAGTTCTCTGATGTAATGTCATCCATCAGCTCATATATCTCCTCCAGCGTCTGAGGCCTCAGTGTGTGTATCGTCTGCTTCTTATCCCACGGGCACTGCTCCCGCAACTCATCCATTATCTTCCTGAGCCGGTCTATTGATTTTGAATATTCCATTTTCTTGATAATATTTTATCCATTTCCCTTATCAACTTACCCCCTACTCCCCCCATCGATATCCCTCAGCATTCAACCCCGCCAGCTGCAGCACCCTATGAATAACGGTATAAGCGATATCATCTATCGTCTTCGGATTGGAGTAAAAAGAAGGCGTCGCGGGACAGATGATACCACCCGCTTCAGTAACCGTGGTCATATTCCGCAGATGTATGAGATTGTAAGGCGTCTCCCGCACCACGCAGATCAGCTTGCGGCGCTCCTTCAGCATCACATCTGCGGCTCGCGTCACCAGGTCATTACTGATGCCCCCGGCTATCCGGCCCAGTGTGCCCATACTGCAGGGGCATATGATCAGTGCACTATAAGAAGACGACCCCGATGCAAATGGTGCCATAAAATCCGTCTTCTCCCACACCCTGAAAGGAAACTGTTTATAATCAGTATTGCCAAGTTCCGTCTGCCATACAGTAAACGCATTGTCGCTCCACACTATCGATACCTCGGCCACCTGCTCCTTCAGCCGTTGTAGCTGCTCTAGTAATACCTTCGCATATATTGACCCACTCGCCCCCGTTACTGCAACTGCTATTTTTATCATAAAATTCTTTGCCTGCCTGACAAAACTACATGGAATATTTGTAAATTCGTTTTCTTAAATCGCTGAAAAATGAAACGTGTACTGCTTTTTGCTTTCTCTATTGCAATGATAAGCACTGGATTGCTTGCCTGGAAGAAAACCCCGCCCCCTCCGGCCCCCGCCGCTGAAGAGATCCACTGGATAACATCCATTGATGAACTCCAGGCCAAAATGCAGGCGAGTCCCCGCAAAGTTTATATCGATATGTATACCGACTGGTGCGGCTGGTGCAAAAAAATGGATGCCACTACCTTCCAGAATCCTGACCTGATAAAGTACATGAACAACAATTTTTACGCTGTTCGCTTCAATGCAGAATCTAAAGATGTTATCCACTTTCAGGGTAAAGAGTATACCTTCAATCCACAGTTCAAGGCAAACACCCTTGCCGTAGAATTGATGAAAGGTAATTTGTCCTATCCCACGGCCATCATCATGATGGAGAACTTCGCAAATCCTCAGGCTGTACCCGGCTACATGACCGTACCCCAACTGGAGACCATACTCTCCTACCTCGGCGATGGTATGTACAAACACAAAGCATGGGATGCCTACCAGAAAGAATACAAACCGAGATGGGACCGCGGTGCAGCCGTTGATATGACACCCCCGGCAGGCCACTAAAATCGCATACTGAATATTGGATGGAATATAGGGAGCTCACGATCATTTCGTGGGCTTTTTACTTGCCCTCAATTATGTATCTCATATCCGTCTGGAAATATTTACAGACAGTCGTTAACCCACACTCCTCGCACTTAGGTCTGCGCGCAACACATATATACCGGCCATGCAGTATCAGCCAGTGGTGCGCTATCGGCAGCAAGTCTTGGGGGATATTCGCCACCAGTTGCTGCTCAGTCTGCAGCGGCGTCTTGGCATTAGTGGTCAACCCTATCCGTGCCGCCACCCGGAACACATGCGTATCCACGGCCATCCCCGGCTGATGAAACACCACCGATACGATCACATTGGCCGTCTTCCGGCCTACCCCCGGCAGCAACTGCAGGTCCTCCATATTGTCCGGCACTTCACCATTGAATTGCTCCATCAGCATCTTCGCCATCCCTATCAGGTGCCTCGTCTTGTTGTTTGCAAACGTCACACTCCTTATCAGTGGCTCTACATCTTCAAACTCCGCCCTGGCCAGGCTCTCCGGCCCCGGAAACTTCTTGAACAGCGCCGGCGTAACAATATTCACGCGCTTATCCGTGCACTGCGCCGACAATATCACTGCCACCAGCAGCTCATACGGATTCCCATAATGCAGCTCCGTCTCCGCATTCGGCATATTCTTCTGAAACCAGTCGATAACAAATGCGTAGCGCGCCCGTACCCCCCGCCCCCCTGAAGGGGGAGTTACTTGTGAATCTGTCTTCAACTTCTTCTCTTTCATTGATATTCAGTCAAAAATGAGAACACTAAATGAGTGCCCAAAATAAGTGCGGGAAAATGAGTGCTACGTAATATGGGGAACTCCCCCTTTAGGGGGCCGGGGGGTTGTAGTCTAATGTGCCTCCAGCCAGTTATTCCCCATACCCGTCTCCACATTCAGTGGCACATCATGCGGCAGCTTCATGGCGTTGCTCATGCCCGCCTTTATGAGGGCCTTTGCCTCTTCCACCTCTTCCAGCGGCACATCAAATACAAGCTCATCATGCACCTGCAGTATCATGCGCGTGCGCATGTTGCGCTTCACCAGTTCGCGGTGAATGGTGATCATCGCCAGCTTTATCATATCGGCTGCAGTGCCCTGTATTGGCATGTTTATCGCGTTGCGCTCCGCATAGCCACGCACGGTGAAGTTAGCGCTGTATATATCCTTCAGCCAACGCTTGCGGCCCATCACCGTCTCCACATACCCATGCTCCTTCGCAAAGTTTATCGACCTATCCATATACAGCTTCACCGATGAATACTGCGTGAAGTAGTTGTCTATTATCGTCTTTGCCTCCGTGCGGCTCACCCCTATATTCTCTGCCAGCCCGAACGCGCTCTGCCCGTATATGATACCAAAGTTCACCGCCTTGGCTGCCCGGCGCTGTGCGCCAGTCACCTCGCTCTCTGCCACGCCATATACCTTGGCTGCAGTGGCAGTATGTATATCCTTGTTTTCCTTAAAAGCCGATATCATATTCTCATCACCGCTTATCGCCGCCACTATGCGCAGCTCTATCTGCGAGTAATCCGCCGACACCAGCGTATAACCATTGCCCCTGCTGATGAACGCCCGCCTGATCTCCCTGCCCCGCTCTGTGCGTATCGGTATGTTCTGCAGGTTAGGATTGTTGCTGCTCAGCCTTCCCGTCACCGCTACCGACTGGTTGAAGCTCGTATGCAGCCTACCGGTGCGCGGATTTATCAGATCCGGCAACGAATCTACATACGTGCTTTTTAGTTTGGTCAGCTCGCGGTAGGCGAGTATGTCTTCCACTATCTGGTGCTTCAGGCGCAGCTTCTGCAGCACATCTTCGCCCGTGGCATACTGGCCCGTCTTCGTCTTCTTCTGCCCCGCATCTATCTTCATCACCTCAAACAGCACCTCGCCCAGTTGCTTCGGCGAGCCTATGTTGAACTTCACCCCCGCATGATTGTATATATTCTCTTCGGCCTGTTTTATATCCACCTCCAGTACCTTGGAGTAGTCCCTCAGGAACGGCACATCCAGCCCCACACCCTCAAACTCTATGTCTATCAGCACCGGCACCAGCGGGTTCTCTACCTCGTCAAACACCCGCTTCACATCCTTTTCTATCAGCAGCGGGTCAAATGCCTTCTTTAGTTGCAGTGTTATGTCTGCATCCTCAGCCGCATACTCCTTCACCGCCTCCAGCGGGGCATCGCGCATATTGCCCTGCCCCTTGCCCTTCTTGCCTATTAGTGTCTCTATGCTCACCGGCTCATAGGCCAGGTACTTCATCGCCAGCATATCCATGCTGCGCTTGCCATCCGGGTCTATCACATAGTTGGCCAGCATGGTATCGTATATCGGCCCTTTCAGGCTATACCCATACCACTTCAGCATCATCATATCATACTTTATGTTCTGGCCCACCCACAGCACATCCGGGTTTTCAAACAGCGGCCTGAACCGCTCCAGCACCTTTATCACCCCTTCGCGCTCCACCGGCACACTCACAAACCACGCTATCCCCTTCTCAAAGCAGAAGCTCATGCCCACAAGGTCGGCCAGGTTGGCATCTATATTCGTCGTCTCTGTATCAAAACATATCTCTTTCTTCCCCTCCAGGTGACTCAGCAGCTCCGTTATCTCCTCATCCTTCTGCACCAGCGTATACACATGCGGCACCTGATCAAGGGTAGTGAGGTTGCTCGGAAGTAACTCGCTCTCCCGCTCTGTTTCTTCGCTCTGAAGTTCACTCTCTTCGCTCCCGCTAACCGGGACAGGTTTCTGCTTTATCGGATTGCCAAACAGATCCAAACTTCTGCTGTTGTCCACAGCCACGCTCTTCGCTCCTCCACTCTTTCCACCAAACAGCTCTGTCTCCACTGTCGGCGAAAATATGCGCTTCGCGATTGTCTTAAACTCCAGCTCATTAAATACCTCAGTCAGCGCCTCCACATTCTTTTCCTTCACCCTGAAATCCTCCTCATGAAACGGCACCGGCACATTCGTGATGATCGTAGCCAGCTTCCTGCTCATCAGCGCCAGCTCCTTGTTGTTGCGTATCTTCTCGCCCAGCGCGCCCTTTATCTTATCGGCGTTGGCAAGGATGTTTTCCATATTGTCATACTCGGCTATCAGCTTGGCAGCCGTCTTCTCGCCCACCCCCGGCACCCCCGGAATGTTATCTACCGCATCGCCCATCAGGCCCAGCATATCTATCACCTGGTCCACACGCTTAATGCCCCACTTTTCGCACACCTCTTTCTCGCCCAGTATCGCCATGTCACTGAATGTGCTCTTGGGTTTGTAGATGAACACCTTTTCCCGCACCACCTGCCCGTAGTCCTTATCCGGCGTCACCATGTATACGGTATAGCCCAGGTCTGCGGCCTCAAGCGCCAGCGAGCCTATTATGTCATCCGCCTCATAGCCATCCAGCTCCAGGCACGGCAGGTTAAAACCCTTTATGATGCGCTTTATATCCGGCACCGCCGCGCTCAGGTCTTCGGGCGTCTCCTGCCGGTTGGCCTTGTAGTCGGCAAAGTCGGTGTGGCGCTCTGTGGGTGCGCTCGTGTCAAACACCACCGCCAGATGCGTGGGCTTCTCCTTCGTCAGCAGCTCCAGCAACGTATTCGTAAATCCGAACTGTGCATTCGTATTCCTCCCCTTGCTCGTTATGCGGGGATTCTTTATCAGCGCATAATACGCCCTGAATATCAGCGCAAATGCATCCAGTAAAAACAGTTTCTTTTCGGGATTATTCTCTTGCATATTTCGTAATTTATTGTCACTGCACCTCGCCCGCCGCAGATTTCAGCGAAAGAGGAGTGTTTCTCGAGATGACCTAAAGGTAATTCAAAATTCAAAAGCCAAAATTCAAAAAGCCCAGAGGAATGGGGTGTTATTTGGGAAATCTCCCGTTTATTTTTTTCTCTCATGGTTTTGTTGATTATCATGTGTTTAAGTGAAAAAAGCCTTTTAGAAACTCTCAAAAAGCTCTCAAAAAACTCCCGTTTTTTCAGTGTAAGAGCGCTGTTGTCGGGTTTTATGTGATCGGAGTTGTCTTTACTTTTTCTTTGCTTCGCCGAAAGAAAAAGTAACAAAAAGAAAGGCGATTTTTTTCGAAAGGGTCCGCCCGAAAAAAAATAGCCCTACTCTGTTGTCGCAGTTCGCTAACTCCCTGTATGGCGCTGGTTTTGACTCTCCACAGTACTACTATTTTCCTTCGTCAATCGTGTCTGCTTAGTTCTTTGATTAGGCTACTCAATCGTCTCACGACCCAAAAAGGCGCCATCATATGCTCGACTTCATCGCGGCTATCGTCAAAAATTCGGGTTGTTTTTACTTTCATCTTTGAGCGGTATTATTATAGTGTTTTTAGTGATTGCTGGTGGAACCCTGAAGGGGTGGTATATAGTTTGGGTAGCTGATGCGTCCGTTGTTCGGCGCGAGTCGACCACCCCAGCCAGTCGCTGGCGACTGGCGTCCCCTCCTAAAAACAGTAGGGGAGGTGTTGTGCAGCCCTCAAAATCTGCTTTGTGTGTATAGATGTTTGAATGTTTAGTTCGCTAGTTGTCTATGCGGCGCGGGGAGGGTATTGGGGGTTTGTGGTGGTGCGGGGATCGAGGTTGCGGAGGTGGGGGTATTGGGTGTGGAGGTCGTGCATGATGAGGTCGAGCTGCTGTAGCATTTCTCCGCCGGTCATGGTTTCGGGAGGGGTTTCGTTTTCGGGGGTTGTATTGCTGATGTTTGGTTGTTGTTGACCAGGTGTTGCCGGTCTCTCAGGCGATGGACCTGCAGTGGGCGGAAGGTCTTTAGTGAGTGTTTCGAGGTGGGTGAACATGGCCTGGAGGTCTTCGAGGTCGGGCTGATGGCGGGTGTTTTGCGCGGCAGGGGCGGGCACGGGTACCTCTTCTTTGGCGTAGGTGTCGAGATGCCTGAGCATGTCTTCGAGGTCCTGTGCATCGGCTTGCTTCTCGGCTTCGTATTGCTCGGTGAACATGGGTTTCTTAAATCCATCGAGGGTATAATCTTCCGGCAGGAAGGAGGTTTCGGTGAAGTCTTTGCGGGTGCGGATATAGGCATCGAAGTAGGGCACGACCTTGTGTGCGAGTTCGGGGTCTTTCCGCTCTATGCTTTCGAGGAAGTAGGTGAACGCTTCCATGTTCTCGTTGACGCTGCTGCCTTTCTTGAGCCTGTTGATACTGAGGGTGAGCTTGTAGATGGACTCTACCTCGCTGCGGGAGAGGGCGCCGCCGGTGTTGGTGCGGCTAAGGAGGTGATCTGTGAAGTGGCCAATGAGGAAGTAACATTTCTCTGCCAGGATGCAGGGGAGGTTGGCGGCGGATTTTTTGATCCGCTCCCAGTTGCCTTGTACCGACCATTCGTAGATGGTGCGCCGGTTGACGTTGAGGACCTGCGCGATCTGTGTTTTGGTGAGGCTGGTCTGGAAGAACAGGTTGCGGGCTTGTTGTTGTTGTTGTTCGTTTTTCATGCAAAAAGGTTTAACCGCTAAGGCGGGGAGTCGCAAAGATGTTTTACAGGGCAAAGTTGAGGGGAGAAAATGAGGTGGCAATGGGGTCTTATGAAAATTGTGGATATCTCGGGGGGTGAGGCTGGGAAAGGCTTGTGGGGTGCGGGAAGAATTTTAAAAGTTATCCACATTTTCACTGTCTGAACTGTGATTTTTTTGATTTAGGTGAGTAATGTGAGGCGAGGAATGTGTTTATCGTTGTTCGTCGTTGCGAGGCACGAAGCAACCTCACGGAATACGTAAATTTGGGGAATGGCGGATGTACACAGCAAGGAGACGCGGAGCTACAACATGAGCCGCATAAAGGGCAAGGATACAAAGCCTGAAATGGTGTTGGTGTATCGACAGAAATAGTCCACGAAAACTTTCCTTCACCTTAGTTGCCATCTACGATAATAATTTTATATTTTGTTGCATGAACGTTAAGCCTCTTATAGACGTTACGTGTGCAATTATAATCGATAATGACAAGGTTTTAGTAGCTCAAAGGAGTGAAAAAATGTCACTGCCTTTAAAATGGGAATTTCCCGGAGGTAAGATTGACCGCGATGAAAGTGCAGAAAATTGCATTCAACGAGAGTTAATGGAGGAATTGAATATTTCAGTTAGAATTTTAGAGAAGCTAAAAAATTACCCTCACGATTACGATCAGGTAACGATAAACCTAATTCCATTTGTCGTCGAATACGTTGGCGGTACTATATTAACTACCGAACATACAGCCGCCGTGTGGTTGGGGTGGGATGAGCTGGCAACTTTGGATTGGGCTGCCGCGGACATCCCCCTATTAAATGATTTCCTAAAAAATAGAAATGCTTAAACTAGGCTTATACGAACAACTAATTAATAACCTGATTTCATCTAAGCTAAATGCGGTAGATAAATCACATTACTATATAAAAGAAACGCAGCTTGATAAGGCTGAAGCAGCCCTCCATCTGAGTAGATATTTAGCTGAAGTTATTAAGAGTGCTTTGTCATCAATTTCCGGTGAAGACAATATTGAAAGGCAAATTGATCTTTCGAACAAAATTTTGGCTTTATTAAATCAGGAATTAAAAACCACTTCGTTCAATGAAGACATCATTGATGTACAGGGCAAAATTCTCACAGCAATTTTTTCGCGATTGGATAGTGATTTTGTAAACATCGATAATCGTTTGAAACAAATAACACCATACACAAGGTTTACTCAAAGTGAATTGTTCACCGGCGGCGCCACCAATCTCAAGGTTACTCTAGAAAGTGAACTAAAAAAAGAGATTTTGTCCGCAAATGAAATTTGCTTTCTAGTGTCTTTCATAAAATTTGCTGGAATAAGAATTTTTCAAAAGGAACTGGAAGAGTTCACTAACAATGGCGGAAGATTAAAGGTCATTACGACATCCTATATGGGTGCCACAGACGTAAAGGCTGTAGAATTTCTATCTAACCTTAAAAATACAGAAGTAAAGGTTTCCTATAATGTTCAAAGCGAACGGCTCCACGCAAAGGCATATTTATTTCTCAGAGATACAGGCTTTCACACAGGCTACATTGGTTCGTCAAATCTTTCGAGGTCGGCAGTGACAAATGGTATGGAGTGGAATATTAAAATTACCACGAAAGAAGTAAGTCACATTATCGATAAATTCAAGAAAACATTTGAGACTTATTGGCAAGATGATACTTTTGAGATGTTCGATGTTGCGAAGGATGTTGAGAAACTGCAAACCTCCATAAACAGCCAGAGAAATAGCAATTCTCCCACAATTGCACTTTTTGATTTGTCACCGCATCATTATCAAAAGGAAATTCTTGAAAAACTTGAATCAGAGAGAAGATTGCATAACAGGAATAGGAATTTAATTGTTGCGGCTACAGGGACTGGGAAAACCGTCTTAGCTGCATTCGATTATAAATACTTCAAAGCAAACAATAAACGTTCAAGTTTGCTATTTGTCGCACACCGAAAAGAAATTCTTGAGCAAGCACAAGCAACGTTTAGAGGTGTTTTAAAAGATAACAACTTTGGGGAATTGTGGGTTGACGGAATTTCCCCAACTAGAAACGATTGTGTTTTTGCTTCCGTTCAAACTTTGAATAATCAACTACCTAGCCTCAACCTGTCCGAGGATTACTATGATTACATCGTTATAGACGAAGTCCATCATATTGCGGCGAAAAGTTACCGACCAATATTAAATAGGTTCAAACCAAACATTCTTTTAGGCTTAACGGCTACACCAGAAAGGATGGACAATGAAAACATTTTAATAGACTTCTGTAATGTCATTGCTGCAGAAATAAGATTGCCCGAAGCACTAAATAAAGAGTTCCTATGCCCCTTTCAATACTTCGGGATCTCAGATAGTATTGATCTATCAAATGTGAAATGGGAGAAAGGAAAATATTTGCAAAGTGAATTAACTGCGCTGTATACGAGTAATAAAAGGCGAGTCGGCGAAATCTTACAAAGTCTGGACAAATATTTAACCGATATTAATGATGTAAAGGCGTTAGGATTTTGCGTATCGCAAGAACACGCAAAATATATGTCTGATAAGTTTCAAGAAGCTGGGCTAAAAGCCAATTACTTGACTAGCAACAATAGTGACATAAGGCAGGACTTGCGTTTAAGTCTCATTGCTAAAGAAATAAACTATCTATTTGTGGTCGATATTTTTAACGAAGGGGTTGATATTCCAGAAATCGACACTGTTCTTTTTTTGCGACCTACCGAGAGTTTAACTGTCTTTTTACAACAACTAGGTCGAGGCCTACGAAAGGTAAACGGAAAGGAATGCCTTACAGTGTTAGATTTTGTTGGTAACTCCAGGCCCGAGTATGATTTTGAAAAAAAATTCAGGGCACTAATTGGTAAAACAAATACGTCAACGCAAAAGGAAATTCAAGATGAATTCCCACATTTACCTTTAAATTGCTCAATAGTTCTCGAAAAAAAGGCGAAAGAATATATCCTTAGTAATATTGCCGCCGCCACAAATTTTAGTCAAAAACAACTCTTAGATAAAATCCGCAGTTTCAGTTACAACATTGATAAACCACTTACACTTAGAAATTTCATTGATGAATATAATGTACCCCTTTCACTGATTTACAAAAAAGGTGAAATGTGTTGGCAACGATTGTGCACAGTGGCAGGAGTAACGAGAGATTTTGATGGCAAATATGAAAAGGAAATATCGAGATCAATTGGCAAAAAATGGCTTTTATGCAACTCGATCTCTTACTTGCGGTTCATCGCTGATTTAGCATCGAAAAATTTTAGAATTAGTACTAGCCAGCTAAATGAGAATGAAAAAATAATGTGCTTGATGCTGCACTACGACGTGTGGCAAGAGCCCAACGGATTTAGTAATCTTGAAGAGAGCATCCAGGCAATTGGTAAGAATCCGACATTAGTGGAAGAAATAAAGGGTGTTCTTGAAATTTTAATAGACAGAATTGATTTTCTAGAAAAGAACATTGACTTAGGATATGTAATGCCACTAAAAATTCACAGTAGATATACGAGAGATCAAATTTGTTCTGCATTTGGACAAAACACTTTTGAACGCAAATCGTCTTCTAGAGAAGGAGTGATTAACATTAAAGATAAAAACACGGAATTGTTGTTCATTACGCTTGAAAAATCGGAGAAAGAATACTCACCAAGCACACTATACGATGACTATGCAATAAGCGAAAAGCTATTTCATTGGCAAACTCAAAATTCTGCAAGGCCGGATGTTGGCGCAGGTCTTGGCTATGTTACACAACAAGCGACAGGTAAAAAGATACTATTGTTTGTTCGAGAAAAAAATGATGATGCATTTGGGAATACTATGGGGTACGTCTTTTTAGGAGATGCGAAATATCTCGATCATTACAATCAAAAACCAATGAGCATCAAGTGGGAACTAAATGAACCATTACCACCCTACATGTGGAAGGATACTGCGAAAATGGCATCAAGTTAGTTTGGCCGTTTAGTTTTCCACAGCTATAAATGCCAAACCACACTCCGGGTTTATGCAACAGTGTACTTGATACATTTCTTGACCCTCTTCAAACTGATCAAAATGCGTTCTTGCCCCACATTTTGGGCAAGTTGTCGGTTGGTCACCAATTAAATAAATTTCGTGATCGGGCATGAATCAAAATTAGCCAATGAGAGTTCTAGCACATTCGCTTATTAGTCACTATAGCCCCGTCGACCATTTTATCTCCGTTTCCCATCGCAAGTTGTTCGAACATATTGTTTAAGGTTGCTTCCTTCGTCGCAAAGACGCGGGTAACGGAGTAGAGAACATCAACCACCTCCCCCTGCGGGATGAACTTCGTTCGTGCCTTTGCACGCATCCTTTAAAAAGGAGAGAGTTGCCCAACAAGCTTGCTAAACCTTAGCTAAATAATAATCCTAAGATGAATGGTGCCCCTTCGGCAAGCTCAGGGCAGGTAACCACTGAAGCGAAATAGCAGCAGGAAAGCCGGGAATAAATCTTTTATCTCAATTAATTGAACAGGTACACGATCCGTAGCGCCCAGAGATTATTGTGCTGCCCGGGAGAAGTAAAACCACCAAACCCTTCCTGGCGTATGCGCAGGAGCGAATACTGGTAACGCACAGTGAGATAGATGTTCTTGTATAGATGCACCTCGGCGCCGGCCAGCAGCTCTATATCATCCTGGTTAAAGACATACTTGGGTGAGGGATGAACGGTCAGGTTGCGGTCGGTAACATATTTCTCGCTGTAATTCATGAGCCGGCCATAAGACAGCCCCACACCAAAATGGTCTTTGATCGCATCAATATAATTGATCATTACCGGCACCTCTATATAGTTGAGCCGGTCATACATCTTTATAAAATCAAGACCCGGTTTGTTAGTCCCGGTGAAGGTGCTGGTGTTCCGCCCCTTCTGGGAAAAGAGCACTTCCACGCTGAGGTCGGTGCGGTAGGAGAAGCGCATAAACCCTATTCCGCCCAGGTTGGCGCCTATCTTGGTGTAGTGTATAAAGTCATGATCGTCTATGGTAGAGAAGTTGGCGCCGGCAACAAACCCACCTGAAAAGGTGCGTAGTTTCTGCTCTTTATAAACATTCTGGGCATACCCTTTTTGCACTCCCGCCAGTAAAACAAGGAGTGTAAGCATGCAGAAAAAGGGATGCCTGCTGATTGTTTGCATTGTTTTCAATACCATTTAATAAAGTAAAGATAAAATATTGCAGGGAAAGGTATCAAAAAAAAGAGCACAGCCGGTAATCACAAACCCCGAATCACGAAAATCCTTTATTCATGAAGATCAAGGTTCAGACGTTTCTCTCCCTCCTCATCAGCGAGGTACACCTCTGCAACAGCGAGGAGGCCCTTGTCGGTGATAAGGCCATCGGCATACTGCATGATATCGGAGAGGCGTGCAATGAGCGTGAGGCAGTAGGGTACGGTAGCCATATGCGGAGCCCCCTCGCGAGTGTCTTTGGCGCCAAAATACACACTGAGCGCCACATACTTTATATCTCCGTTCTTAAACTCATCAAGCGCGGCAAGAGAGGGCAGGAGGCAGTTGGTGAGCGCCAGCCTGGCTATGCGCTTATCGGTCATCTTGCTGAGGTTGTAAGGGTCGCCGTTCTTTACCGCCCATATATTCAGCGCCAGTGCCGTGTCGTTGTACATGCAGAAATTATAAGGCGCAACGGTATAAAAAAACTGTGTAGCTACGCTGGTGCGGTTGGCGGTGGTGAGAAAGAAGTGGCGGAGGGGTGTAAAGTGTTTGGCCAATTGCTGGTCTGCAACCGACTTGTTTTTGGGCATAGAGTCTATATACACCTCTATCTCCTTTATTATGGAGTTCACATCATTTGGTTGCGCCTGTGTGAAGAGCAGCAGGTTGGCCTGGGCGGTGTGCACACAGGTTTGCAGGTTGGGCAGTGGTGCAGCATCGGCGGGTTTGCCGCCCACTTTTGGCCGGTTGCCCTTATCCTGCGCCTGCACAGCAGTGCAGAGCAATATACAGGTTGCAAATACAATCAACTTTCTCATAGCTGCGTTTTTATGAAGGTAACAATAAGTGGGGAAATACAATCGTGCCGTGGGTGTATGCGTTGGTTCAGCTTTGAGATTGGGCGGATTTTAAGTAATTTTGAAAAAAGGAGTTTATGGGTTCCATAATCATTAAAAGCGATAACAACAGAAACCTGCAGTTGCTTACAGCCCTGGCAAAGCAGTTGGGGGAGACGGTAAGCAAGCTTACCCCGTCGCAAGCCGAAGATCTGCAACTGGGAATGCTGATGAAGAAAGAAAAAACCGGGAAAACAGTTAGTCGCAAAGACATATTCAAACACCTGGATGCTTAATGAAAGTATCATTTGATAAGAGCTTCCATAAAAAGCTCATCCGGATCAAAGACAGCCAGGTGCTTATTAAGATAAAACAATCGATACTTCAGGCGGAAGAAGCTGTTGATATTCAGCATATACCACACATAAAAAAGATGGAGGGTTTCAAGACCTTTTACCGTATTCGCATTGGCGATTATCGTATTGGAGTAGAATTGAAAAAAGATACTATCTGCTTTATCACTATAGCAGATAGGAAAGATATTTATAAGAGTTTTCCATAGACGGTCATAGGTGTTCACACACTTTTGAAGCAGGAGAGACACCTGTATATGAGCACTCACCCGGCCCACCACCTTCGCTCAATGACGGGGACTTGTTACCGGAGTGGCGTTATCAGAAACGTACCGCGTTTATACGCTTTATAGTTTCCTCTTTGCCGATCATATCTGCTATGATGAACACACCGGGGCCATACTTGCCGCCAACCAGCATAATGCGGAGCGGCAGCATTACATCGCCCTTTTTAAGGCCATGTTGCTGGGCATGCTCATTGAAACTGGCTTCTATGGCTTGTTCATTCCAGTCAGGCAGCGACTCAAGGATAGCGGCCCAGTTGATGAAGAACTGTTGCTTCTGTTCGTTCCACTTCTCCTTGATGGCCTGCAGATCTATTGTCTCCGGAGTCACAAAGAAGAAGTGCGACTGGGCCCAAAGATCGGGCAGCAGCGTGCACCGGTCTTTTACAAGACCAACGATCTTTTGAAGGTATTCCTGAGTAGTAAGTCGTGAGTCGTAAGTCTGCGTTCCGCCCACAGCGTTCTTAAGTCCTTCTTCTATGTATGGTTTTGCAAGGGTGGCCAGGGTTTCATTATCCGCATGGTGAATGTATTGCGCATTGAACCATTTAGCCTTTTCGAAATCGAATTTGGCGCCGCCCTTGTGTATACGTTCTATAGAGAAGGTTTGCACCAGCTCATCGAGGGAGAATACCTCTTTTTCCACACCTGGGTTCCAGCCAAGGAGCGCCAGCATGTTTACAAAGGCCTGCGGCATAAAGCCCATTTCGCGGAAGCCTTTGGTGATCTCATTGGTCTTCGGGTCGAGCCAGTTCATAGCAAATACCGGGAATCCCAGTCGATCGCCATCTCTCTTACTGAGCTTACCATTGCCGTCCGGTTTCAGGATCAGCGGTAAGTGGGCCCACAGAGGCATGTGTTCTTTCCAGCCAAGGTATTCCCAAAGCAGCACATGCACCGGAGCACTGGGCAACCACTCCTCACCCCTGAAGGCGTGTGTGATCTGCATCAGGTAATCATCTACCACCACTGCGAGATGGTAGGTAGGCATACCATCGGCTTTCAGCAGCACCTTATCGTCAACCAGTGAGCTGTCGAAAGTGACCTCGCCCCTGATCATGTCTGTGAGCCTGATCTGCTGGTTGCGTGGCATCTTTATCCTGATCACGTAGGGAGTGCCGCTTTCCAGTAGTTTTATTACTTCGGCAGGAGGCAAAGTGAGGGAGTTGCGCATATGCACGCGCGTGGTTTCATCATACTGCGCTTTATGGTCATCGGTACCGTAAGTGTTGCGCATTTTTTCAATTTCTTCAGTAGTATCAAACGCATAGTAAGCGTGGCCTGAGTCAACAAGCTTCTGTGCGTATTCGTAGTACAGGTGCTTGCGTTCGCTCTGGCGGTACGGTGCAAAAGGCCCGCCTTTTTCCGGGCTCTCATCGGGCTCAAGGCCACACCATTTCAGGCAATCCATGATATACTGCTCAGCTCCGGTTACAAACCGGGTCTGGTCGGTATCCTCTATACGAAGCACGAAATCACCACCGTGCCGGCGGGCAAACAGGTAGTTATATAACACGGTGCGCACACCGCCCAGGTGCAGCCCGCCGGTGGGGCTTGGGGCAAATCTTACACGTACTTTTTTACTCATAAGGAGTGCAAAGGTAAGCAGTAGATTGACTTCATTCGCCAGGCGCCCCGGAATTGCGGACCAGTTGCGCTATTCCATGAATTGAGAGGGTGCTTACCAGGCATAAAAAAAACGCCAGGTTTTCACCCGGCGTTTCCCGTTCAAACTCAGCTAGTTATTGCACGGGGTTTGCCGTGTTCATTAACTGAGCCGAAAACTGTAGGTTCAGCATATAGTTCTCCATATTCTTAACGATGATTCCGTAAAGAAGCGGATTAGACTCATTACTGATCAGTAGGGTCCCGTCGGTCAATGCTGCTCCGTTGAGCATTGCCTGAGTCAGACCGTGGGTAAGTTGGTTTATATCAAGGGAAATAGTAGCAATATAGTTGGATTTGTCTATGTAAAGGTTGGCCAACTGCACACTGTTAAGTACTGCATGCGTGCTCACTGCTATCTCAATAGGTACCGGGCTAAACGGAATTGCGCCAGTTGGGGGTGGAATGGGGTAAAAGTAGCCATTCAATATCAATGAAGTCATTGAATTGACCGGATCAATCTCGACCGCGAAATTACCCCTCAGATACTTATTGTAGGCGACATTTACCGATCCTAAGGTGGTAAGTGAGGCCTTTGTGAGGTCTATGGTCTTTAATCCCGGGCTATCAAATGACATAAGTTCGCCAACATCGCCATTGATTATGGAGCCATTAAAGACAATATTGGTTGTGATAACAGAGCCGGAATTCCACTGCAACATATATCCGGGTCTTTGCGGAATAGTTTGCAGCCGGTAGGTGATATTGGCCCTCGGCCCCATCTTCTTAGCCTCGTACGCTGTAAGGCTATCATTGCGGTCTTCTTTTTTACAGCCGGTAAACAACGCTGTGGAAACAATGACCGCTGCTATTAAATATTTTATCGTTTTCATGATCTGGAGATTTTTAAGGTTAAACTATCTTTTACTTCAACAACTACGGTTTTCATTCTATCTTGCTAACAAAGAGATAAAACTCATGCCCCGCAATGCGAATGTTTTGCTAAAAGTGAAATGCGGCAGAGATTTGTAATCATTTAGAAATTGTATACTTTTATTTTCCATGCCCGACAACCCGGCTAATTCTGAAAAACATTTTAAATACCTGGACTCTGCAAGGGGTATTGCTGCTTTAATGGTGTTTGGCGGGCATTTTATGGCCCGCAATTTTCAGGATAAAATGAATATGCATTATATTTTTCTTTTTTTTAATGGCAATGATGCTGTTTCTTTCTTTTTTGTACTGAGTGGTTTTGTGCTTTCGTATAAATATATTGTACTAGGCAAGCCGCTTAACATAAAGCAATTTTATGTGAGCAGGGTTTTCAGGTTGTTCCCGGCATACTTCCTGATCGTGTTGTGGAGCGCACTTTTTGCTTTCCGGAATGAATGGAATTTCGAGACATTCAAGGATCTCTTTATTTACAATAAGCACGAGTTTTGGGAAGAGGCTTTTTTGCTTCGTTTCCACAATAAATTCTATTATCCCGGCTGGACACTTTCGCTGGAAATGATGGGGTCTTTCCTAATGCCCTTTTTTATAGTGCTGGCCTTGAAAAACAAAAGGCTAATTCCATATTTCATTGTGGTAACCCTCATCCTGGGCAATAATCTTCTGTTCAGCTACCTTTTTCTATTCGGCATCATGGCCAGCGCCAATTATGAAAAGATCACGGACGCATCATTCAGGCAAACAAATTGGTTTAAGTACAGGTTTCCTCTGCTCATTGCCGCGATTATTCTGTTCTCTATAAGGCAGATAGACGGTATTTCCCCGTTGGGCCCCTCGTATAAATATTTGGCCGGCTTCCTCGGTATAGATTTCTTCACATATACATGCCTGTCCTGTTTTGTTTTCCTTGTTGCCATTCTGCATAGTAAACGGGTGCAAAGGTTTCTTGAAAACCGGGTATTGGTGTTCCTGGGCAAAATATCTTATGGTATCTACCTGGTGCATGTTGTTGTAATAAATACCGTGTACATATACGTAGAAAAATACCTTTCAGGGCCGAATAAGGCGATCAATTTTGCGTGGATCACGGTGTTATGTATTCTGTGTGTCGTGGCTGTGTCTGCAGCATTGCACTACTGTGTCGAGCGTCCGTTCATGCGATTAGGAAAGCGGATAACGAATAAAATGAAACCATCACTGGTTATAGGCAAGGGTATAGATTAGTTTTGACTATAGGGGCTTTCCGAATTACAGTTTGCTGTTACTTACCTTTGCCTTATGGCATACAAATCGCTGCGAGCATTTATAGAGGTATTGGAGCAGGCAGGTGAACTGGTGAGAATAAAAACCTTTGTGGACCCTGTACTGGAGATCGCTGAGATAACAGACCGTATCTCGAAAACACCTGATAGAAATAAGGCGCTGTTATTTGAAAATACCGGAACAGATTTTCCTTTGCTGATCAACTCCATGGGCAGCGAAAGGCGCATGTGTATTGCCCTCGGCGTAAATACCCTTGATGATGTGACGCGTGATATAGAGGATCTCTTCAAGAAATTATCCGCACCTAAGAATGGCATACTGGAAAAACTGGCAATGTTGCCCCAGCTTGGCAAATTTGCCTCCTGGATGCCTAAAGTGATCAACGGTCGGGGTGCATGCCAGGAAGTAGTAATGGAAAAGCCGGATCTTGATAAATTGCCCATATTAAAATGCTGGCCGGAGGATGGCGGGAGGTTCATCACGCTCCCTGCTATACATACCAAGGACCCTAATAACGGGATACGAAATATCGGCATGTATCGCATGCAGGTATTCGAACCAACGATGACGGGCATGCACTGGCACAAGCACAAAGTATCCGCCCGGCACTTTAACGAATATAAAAAGCTCGGTAAGCGCATGCCTGTGGCGGTGGCGCTTGGCGGTGATCCGGTATACACTTATTCCGCAACTGCGCCATTGCCGGAAAATGTGGATGAATACATGCTGGCGGGTTTCCTCAGGAAAAAGAAAGTGGAATTGGTGCGCTGTATCACTCAGCCTGAACTGGAGGTGCCTGCTGACGCGGACTTCATTATAGAGGGCTATGTGGATCCGGGCGAAGACCTGATATGGGAAGGCCCGTTTGGAGATCATACCGGTTACTATTCATTGCCTGACTTTTACCCGAGGTTTCATGTTACAGCTATCACACACCGAAAGGATGCTATATACCCCGCTACGATAGTAGGTATACCACCGCAGGAGGATGCATGGCTGGGAAAAGCGACTGAGCGTATATTTCTTGCACCCATAAAGATGACCATGGTGCCCGAGATCACCGATATGAATATGCCTGTAGAAGGTGTGTTTCATAACCTGGTGATCACGGCTATTAATAAAGAATATGCCGGACAGGGACAGAAGGTAATGAATGCGATGTGGGGAGCGGGACAAATGATGTTCAACAAGATACTGGTGCTTACAGATGGAGTCGCGAACAGTGGCATTAAGATCGATGACTATAAGACTCTTGCAAAGTATGTGTTTAATAACGTAAACCCGCTCACCGACATTTACTTTAGCCAGGGGCCAATGGATGTATTGGATCACAGTTGCTCAAAACTCGGCTTTGGCGGTAAAATGTGTATTGACGGTACCAAAAAAACCGAGGAGGAAATATCAACTCCACTCCTGCAATTTAAAT
>CANJQU010000028.1 GCA_947476485.1 Chitinophagaceae bacterium | reverse complement strand
ATCATACTCCCTGGCATGCAGTTCCAGGTGGCGCAGCGATGGGCAGGCATTATGGCGTTCGGTGTGAATAAATATCCTATAGTAAAGGCATTTTCACCACGCGTATTCGGTGCATTCCGTATGGGTGGCATGGGGGTCGCGCTTGGCAGTGAGACCGCAAGGGCATTGGTAGACCTGCATATTGCCTAGGCTGTAAACTCTTTCAGCCTGATACATACCTCACCAATAGGGAGGCCCATTACATTGTAATAGTCTCCGTTTATTTTTTCAATGCCCGTCACACCTATCCATTCCTGTATCGCATATGCCCCTGCTTTGTCGAATGGCTTGTAGTGCGAAACATAGTGCTCGATCTGTGCATCCGTGAGTGTGCGAAAGTAAACTTCGGTGGTTGTGGAAAAGCATACTTCTTTGTTTTCTTTGCGCATGCAAACACCCGTAACTACCGTGTGCATCCTGCCGGAGAGCTGTTTCAGTATGTCTATGGCATGCGCCGCATCTTTTGGTTTCCCGAGTATATGTTCATCAAGCAGCACAAGTGTATCTGCGGCAATTACGATAGCGTCATTTACCCACAGCGATACCGCATCTGCCTTCTTACGTGCAAGATGTTCCGGCACCTGCGATGCCGGCATACCCGGCGGATTTGTTTCATCCACATCGGCTACCAGTATTTCAAATTTCAACTCCGCCATTTCCATGAGCTGCTTGCGCCGGGGCGACTGTGATGCGAGTATGATCTTATGTCCCACTGGTTAAAATTAACTGAAGAAAGTAAAAAATGAATGAACAAATGCCAAGTAACATGATGCCCTTGATGTAACTGCTGGCTCTATGGTACGCTCTGTCCGTTCGCCCGCCGTGTAAAAATACGACCCATGCAATAAGTGAAACCACTACTACCAGCACATACAGAGACATAGCAATATAGTGATGTGTAGCGAGCGTAAACGACGCAATAGCCAGGGGGACCACTACAAACAAAGCCAAAATGGATATGAAATTTTTAGAAAAAGCAATGCCTTTTTTTATGGGCATTGTGACACAACCCTCTGCCTCATCACCTTTTATGTCTTCCATATCTTTTACTATTTCGCGCATCCACGTTAGTATGAAAGCAAAATATGCATAACAGCCCAATATCCACACAGGTGGTGATGTTCTGGGACTGCCGTTGATGGCTGTTACAAGCGGGAAATGCATATATTGATATAGCACCGGCTCGTATACCATCAGCACCAGTATTGTCAACGCCGCCAGCAGGGCAACCACAACATTGCCAACCATGTATTGTCTCTTAAAGTGTGTTGAATAGAACCACAATAAAAGTGTACAGCCTGCTTGTAATAAGAGCCACTCAGGGTGCCCGGATGGAAGGGCTGCCAGTGCCGCGAATAACAAAGCGATAATATTGAGTACGAAATGCGCTACAATAGCCTGCTTAGGTGGTATAGTATTTCCTAATACCACTTTTTGCGGCCTGTTTTGCTGATCTATTTTGATGTCAAAGTAGTCATTTATAATGTAGCCGGCAGCCGCGATGGATATGGTAGACAACGACACCAGGAGGAACTGCATAGGGTAAAGTACCTCGGGCTCTTCAAATATAGAAATGCACCACCACGCAAGCAACTGCGTAAGAAATATGATCACGAGATTTTTCCAGCGTATAAGGCGTAACCAGGCCATGATTTTCTGAGGATGCATCCTCGCTCAAAGATAGGCGATACTCAAGAACCAACGGATTCAAAGGCTATGTAAAATCATCTCCAGACCATCTACTATCTACTATCTACTATCTACTAAAGAGAGCTTATTCCCAATCAGGATATTCCGCATTCCAGTGTATCTTCTCACCGGTCTGCCCCAGGCCAAACAGTTTGTTGAGCGCTAATGTGAGACCGAACTCATTATATGCGCCGGAGACATAGTAGTAAGTGCGCGCATAGTGCAGGTGCAGTTTCTTCAGGTCAATACCGGCGCCGAACGAAAAGCCGGCAAGGCCCGGCTGCGTTTGCAGGGCAAGTTCGCGGCGCTGCAGGTCGTTGTATGAAAAAGTGAGTGTAATTCGTTTTGCCAGTGTAAGCTCAGCACCCAAAATAAAATGGCGGAAAAGCTTATCGCCAAAGTGCGATCCTTTGTCTTTTACCGTATCGGTTGCGCCCAGGCTGTTGGTGCCCGTGAGGTCTGTTGGGTTGGCATAACGGATGTCCCATTCATACAAATGATGTATCGTAGCTATAAGGCGCAGTGGAAGGTGTTTGAATTTTTTTGACACGCCAAGCTGAAGGTCAAAAGGCAATGGCTCAGCAGGGCCCGATGTGTTGTATTTCTGAACCATCACACCCATGTTCTTTGCCACGAGACCAAAGTCCCAGAGCGATGATGTGTCGTAATAATTGACGCCCACATCAACCAATGCAGCTGCTCCTTTGAACTGGTATAACGATGATTTCGCCCATTTTATATCTGCACCATAACGCCAGTGAGAAAGGTAAGATCGCGATGCGCCGAATGTTAGCGCATAGTCCGCAGCATGAAACTGTCCGGTAACATTACCAACGGTGTTTGTTTCATCAAAAGTGCCATAATTAAGATACTGAACGCCAAAGAAAAAAGAAGTATTGATCTTGGGTGCATGGTAGCCATACTGCAGGTTGGCGATGCTGATGCCGGCAAAGAAATTGTTGTAGACCAGTTGCAGTTCGTTGTGCATACCCGGGCGCATCATCGCGGGGTTTTGCAATGCAAAAGCAATGTCATTGTCCGGGTTAGCTACACTGATGCCGCCTGACGCCGATACATGCGGCGCATTCGACAGGCGCAGGTACCCGAATGCAGATTGCCCGCCGTTCACCTGGGCAGAAGTTTCAGCACCGGCAACCAGGGACAGGATCAGGCAAAAAAACAGGGAAGATCTCAATGACATAACTCAGCTATAACGTTTCGGTTCCTCAATTATTGTTGATCGCTTCCGGCCTTTTGTATTTGTTCTACTATGCCTGTACTTACTCCGGTATTGGAGAAGCCGCCGTCATGGAAGAGATTCTGCATGGTAACCATTCTGCAATAGTCGCTGAACAGCATTACGCAGTAGTTAGCACAGTCCTCAGCGCTGGCATTGCCTAGTGGCGACATTTTTTCGGCATAGTGGAAAAACACATCAAACCCCGCCACACCGGAGCCAGCGGTGGTAACGGTAGGCGACTGTGAAATAGTGTTCACACGTACTTTCTTTGCAAAGCCATAGTGATATCCAAAACTGCGGGCTATGCTTTCCAGCAGCGCCTTGGCATCAGCCATATCGTTATAGCCCGGGAACGTACGCTGGGCGGCTATGTAGCTCAGCCCGGTTATAGATCCCCACTCGTTCATCGCATCGGCCTTCATCGCAGCCTGGCATACCCTGTGCAGCGATAGCGCAGAGATATCAAGTGTTTTCAGGAAATTCTCATAACTGGTCTCGGTATAAGATATGTTCTTGCGCACATTCGGCGACATGCCTATGCTGTGCAATATGAAGTCCATTTTACCGCCCAGCAGCTCCATGCTTTTCTGCATCAGGTTATCAAGGTCAGCAGTAGATGTTGCATCTGCAGCGATCACCTGGGCGTTACACTGTTTCGCCAGTTCATTGATCTTGCCCATGCGCAGCGCTATCGGAGCATTGGTCAGCACTATCTCTGCGCCTTCTGCCACCGCAGCAAGCGCAGTTTTCCAGGCTATGGAACGCTCATCCAGCGCCCCGAAAATGATCCCTTTTTTTCCTTTCAGTAATTGATTGGCCATGATTGTTCTTTATAGAGGCGGTAAAAGTAGAAAAAAAGAGGCAGTTAAAATGTTTTATCGGCATTTTGCCCAACGATGACGCTTATATGCGCTGTCTTGATCAAAGAATTTCACCCACATATACAATACTTTACATCATAATTTAGTTTATATTTACTGCAAAATCGCTCTATATGAAGATCCTTTCTACCCTTTTGCTTTGCTTATGCAGCAGCGCCCTGTTTGCACAAAATGGTTTTTTCCTGCAACCAGAGATAGCTGCGGGGGCAGGAAATGTTCACTGGACATCAGACGGCATCCACTGGACATCAAATTTGCCTTCGCCCAAATACCTGGGCTTTAAGCACACACTCTTTTCTTACCAGGGCACTTTGGATGTCGGCTACAAAACCGGTAAATGGGAATTTATCACAGGTCTCGGATATTTCACAACAGGATATTCAGGGTCCGATGCAATCTTCAACTTTACGGACAAGTATATGTATCAGGGCATTGGTCTTATAGGCGCTACCAAGGATTACCCTGAGCTTGGAGAGGCTAAAACTTATAACCGACATATTATTTTGCCCGTGAAGGTGGGTTGTCAATTAGTCCAGTTGAATGATAGATGGACGTTTACGCCACAGTTGGGAGCCGAATTTTCATACAATATGCCGCGGGTATTCATCGCTGGTGGCCGCAAAACGGAGTCGGAGGAGCATTTTAAATCCACTTGTTACCGGTATTCCGTTTTTGGACTAACGCAATTGAATTTTGAATATAAAGCCTGTGCCCACATTGCGTTTATAGCCGGTCTGTCGTTCCACTATTCGCTCACGCCGCTTGTACGTGATCACCAGGAATTTGATTATGCGACGCTTGTAAATTTCGGCATGAGATATAATTTCAAGCATAAAGCAAAGCAACCATAAAACAGTTGGCGACAAGATGATGGAGATGGCACAGGTAAACAACTAAAATTCATTATATGCCCGCATATATTATCGTCGAAATTGACGTGCACGATCCGGAAATCTATGAGGAGTATAAACGATTGACCCCGGCATCGCTTGCCGCGCATGGTGGCCGATTCGTAGTTCGTGGTGGTCAAACGGAAACACTGGAGGGTGATTGGATACCGCAGCGGATCGTTGTGCTGAATTTGCCGACATGGCTAAGGCAAAAGGATGGTGGAGTTCGCAGGAATATGCCCCCGCCAAAGAAATTCGCCAGCGATCTGCGTCCACGCGCATGATCATGGCGGATGGTTTTAATGGCTAGATGGTTTGTGTACTTTTTCCGCTACCTCCTCACAATGATCTCCACACGCCGGTTCTTTCGCTGGCCTTCTTCTGTATCATTGGGTGCTATCATTTTAGCTTCGCCCCAGCCTTTGGCCTGCACCTGTGTCTCATCCACGCCAAAAGAAATAATAGCCTTCGAAACCATGGCGGCGCGCTTGTAAGACAGTTCTTCATTTATCATCGGTGTACCTGTGTTATCGGTATAGGCGTTTACAAATATGCTCAGGCCGCCCTTGTCCTTCAGCAATGGTTCCAGCGCTGTGCGGATGGTATTTACATCAGAGTCTGCCAGCTCAACCCGGTTCACATCAAAATGTATCGTGGCAATAAGGCTGTCATGTATAGGCTTTATTTCCTTGTAGTTGGCAGGCAGCATCACTACATTATGTTCCATAGGGCGGCGCAGGAAAGCAGTGTCAAGAACAAGAGTATCATGTACCGGCGTGTATTCCACATGCCAGCTATGGATCGCATATGTATGGTTCACAGCCAGCGATATAAGGAAGCTTGCATCGCCGCGGTTGCTCTGAAACTGGTACAATGTATCGCCTGTGTTGGCGTTGCATACAAACATTACCGTATAGTTGAGCCGTTGGTGCGTAAGGCTGTCATACACATATCCCGCTATATTGCCGGTGGGTATGGGTTGCAGAAATGGTGGCAGGCCGGTCTGGTAAAGGTCATAGTTTGCGGGTGGTCCTTTCCGGTCTGATCCGAAATACATTTTCGATCCATCCATTGTTACGTACTCGCTTTTTTCATCACATGCGCTGTTGATGGGGTAGCCCATGTTGCGTGCTTTATCCCATGTATGCTCGTTGATCCGCTTACTCATAAAAATGTCCGATCCGCCCATTCCCGGCCACCCATCACTGGCGAAGAAGAGGGTCCGGTTGTCGACTGCAATAAAAGGCGTTGTCTCATTGCCCGCCGTATTGATCGATGGGCCGGCATTTACAGGAAGCTGCCAGAGTCCGTTGTCGAAGCGCGATATCCATATATCCATGCCGCCATATCCTCCCGCACGGTCGCTCACAAAATAAAGCTCACGGTTATCGGGCGATAACGATGGCTGCCCTTCATACGCGGGTGTATTGATGGTAGCGCCGAAAGGTTGTGCGGTTGTCCAGTCGCTGTCTTTGGCTATCCGGTAGGCCATAAAAAGATCGCTGCCGCCTTCCGTCCATGCGTCCCAGCTACGGTTCTCGCCCCGCGAGAAAAACATATAATGCCCGTCGGTGGAAACGAATAGTGCAGACTCCTGGTCAGGCGTATTGATACTGCCCATGTTGCGGCCTGAGCACCAGTCGCCGCAGGTATCCATTTCAGAGCAATACAGATCTTCGTCCATATTGTTCATACGGCGCGTATAATAAAGCAAGCCCGTATCTGCAGACATAGATGGGAACAGCTCGGCATCAGGAGTGTTGATCCTTACCAGGTTTTCAGGCTTTGATCGCCATTGGTTGATAAGGGCAGATTTTATGAAATCTCCCTGAGCCTTCATCTTGCGCCATTCCTGGTCATGGTCAGTATGAGCATTGATGATCTGCAGCGCCTCATCTGCATAGCCGCAGGCCAGCAGGCTTTTGGCGAGTGGCCGGGCAAATCGCTGCCTGCCGTTCTTGCACCTCGTTGCAGCCTTGCGGAATACCTCGAGTGCTTTGGGGAAATTACGGGCTTCAAAATACCACTGCCCGAGCTGGCTGTATGCGTCTGCCCATGTCGGGCTGCGCTTAATGGCGATCTCCATTTCCCGGCAGGCCATATCCGGCAGCTTGGCCGCTCGGTACCGCAAAGCTGCAGTATGAAAATGCCGGGCCCTTTTCGAACCCTGTGCGGAAACGAACATGCAGGAAAACAAGAAGTAAGAGAAAAATAATATTTTCAGCCACATCAGTTGCGAAAAGTACGGAAAAATAAAGAAACAGCTCCACGGTTGCCTTTTGAAAGAAAAGGGTTGAATTCCTAACATCCGCATATAATTAGTGGTAATATTCTGGCGGAAGAAGCCCAACGGGCTTCAGTGTGAATAGCCACCGGAGTATCCGGTGGTAAAGGGACCCGATCAAAGTGCCAACCCCAGCGGGGTTGAATGTGTATTTACTGCGAAGATTTGAAACGCACCCGGAAAAGGTCATAGACAGCGGCAACTAAAAATAATTCTATATTTGTAATTGCTATGATCTTAACAAAGGCCACATTGCTCGAAAATATGCAGCGTCACAGCAAAGAGATCAGATCTTTTGGCGTTGCATCGGTTGGTTTGTTTGGTTCGTTCGCAAAGAACAAGGCTACAAAAAAAAGTGATATCGATTTATTGGTGGAATTTGTACCGAAACAAAAGACATTCGACAATTACATGGATCTTTCCTTCTTCCTTGAAGACCTATTCGGCAGAAAAATAGAAATAGTAACCCGGCAATCATTGAGTAAATACATTGGCCCACATATCCTAAAAGAGGTAGAAAATGTTGACCTCTGATCTGACATTTTACTAAAAATAATTTCATCAGATTACGTAGTGATAAACTCTTCTCGGAGCCCGCACTTCTTTGCTTTCATAAGTTTATAACTTCGTACCTTCCAAATCAAGAATTCAGAACAGTATGTCCACAATAGTCGTATGTCCTAATTGCAAAACCGAGTTTGAACCCACAGCGGCCATTGCCCAGTCTGTAAAAGACGAGCTCAAAAAAGAATATAACCAGAAATGGGTCGACCTGGAAAAGCAAAAGGACGAGCAGTTCAGGCAGGAAAAGCAGCAATTACTAAAGCAGCAGCAGGATAAAGAACAGCAATGGCAGCAGCAACAGCGTGACCTTGCCCGGAAGGTTGAGGATGATAAGAAAGTGCTCGAAACTCAGCTAAAAAAGGAACTGGAGCAAAAAGTAGGCGCAGACTTTGAGAACAAACTGAAACTGCTTGAAGACGCCAACAAAACCAACCAGGCAAAACTTGTAGAGGCTCGCGAAAAAGAAATGGACTTCCTGAAGAAGATGCAGGATCTCCAGACCCGTGAACAGGAAATGGAGCTGCAGATGCAGCGCAAATTACTCGAAGAGCGCAACAAGCTTTCTGAGTTGGTAAAGAAGGAGGAAGAAGAAAAGAACAAACTCCGGGAAACCGAGTTTGATATGAAGCTGAAAGAGCGCGATAAGCAGCTTGACGACCAGCGTAAGCTGATTGAAGAGATGAAGCGAAAGAGTGAACAGGGTTCTATGCAGCTACAAGGCGAGGTTCAGGAATTAGCGTTGGAGCAGATGCTTCGGTATGCATTTCCTTTCGACCTGGTAAGTGAAGTAGGCAAAGGTGTAAGAGGTGCAGATTGCATACAGACCGTGCGCAACAACTTCGGACAGGAGTGCGGCAGGATCATCTTCGAAAGCAAGCGCACTAAAGATTTTAGTGAGGATTGGGTAGAGAAACTAAAAGCCGATATGCGTGTTCTCGGCGCTGATGTCGCCGTGATCGTAACACAGGCCATGCCAAAGGACATGAATGGCTTTGGCGAACGAAGCGGCGTATGGATATGTACATTTGGTGAGGCTCGCTCACTGGTGCATGTACTGCGCGATGCCGTGATAAAAGTATACAATGCAGCCAAGAGCCAGGAAGGCAAGGGCGATAAAATGGCCCTGCTCTACCACTACCTCGTCAGCTCCGAGTTCTCCGAGCAGTGGCGTGCCATTCGCGAAGGTTTCATGGGCATGAAGATATCCATCCAAAAGGAACGCGATGCCATGGAAAAACTCTGGAAGGCCCGCGAAAAACAACTCGAAAAAGTACTCCTCAGCGCCGCACATATCAAAGGCTCCATAGAAGGTATATCCGGCATGGACGTAGACCTGAACCTGCTGCCTGAGGGGGATGGGTATTTGCTGGAGTAGACCTGTAAACACATACCCCTAAATCAAATTAATCCTTCAATCGGGAAAATCAAGGTTCAGACAGTTACACCCTTTCAATGATCACCGCATACCCTTGCCCAAGCCCTATACACATGGTCGCCAGCGCATAACGCTTCTGCGTTTTCTGCAACTCCAGCGCTGCCGAATAAATAATGCGCGCCCCCGACATGCCCAGCGGATGCCCTATAGCAATAGCGCCACCATTAGGGTTAATGCGGGGATCATTATCTGCCAGTCCCAGTTGACGAATACACGCCAGGCTCTGCGCAGCAAAGGCTTCATTCAGTTCTATAACATCTATGTCATTTAGCGTTAGGCCGGCCTTAGCAAGAGCCTTATTGGTAGCCCCTACCGGTCCAATACCCATAATACGGGGTTCCACACCCACCACCGCCGAGCTCACTATCCGTGCCTTAGGTGTGGCATTATAGGTCTTCACCGCATCACCCGACAGTATGTACAGCGCCGCTGCGCCATCGTTAAGCCCCGACGCATTACCCGCAGTAACGGTACCACCTTTCTTGAATGCAGTTTTTAACTGCCCCAGCTTCTCTATCGTTGTAGACGGTTTCAGAAATTCATCCTTGCTCACCGTTGTTACTTCACCTTTTTTACCCGGCATCTCCACCGCGGTTATCTCTTCGGCCAGCCTGCCCGAATTCTGTGCAGCAGCGGCCTTCATCTGTGAGTTGTATGCAAAAGCATCCTGGTCGTCACGGCTGATGTTATACATTTCGGCCAGGTTCTCCGCTGTCACGCCCATAGCATCTGTACCGTACAGCTCATGCATTTTAGGATTGATGAACCGCCACCCGAAACTTGAATCAAACATCTGGGCATCCTGCCCGAAGGGTTGCGACGTCTTCGAGATCACCCACGGACCGCGCGTCATATGCTCCACACCGCCCGCAATAAATACATCCCCATCACCTGAGCGTATCGCCTGCGCTGCATTTATCACCGCCGACATGCCCGAAGCACAAAGCCTGTTCACAGTTTCGCCAGGCACACTCCAGGGTATGCCCGCCAGCAGCAGCGCCATCCGCGATACATTCCTGTTATCCTCGCCGGCCTGGTTCGCACAGCCAAAGATCACATCATCTATCACGCCATCTGGTATCGAAGGGTTTCTTTCCACAAGCTTGCGCATCACCAGCGCAGCAAGATCGTCTGTGCGCATATTCGACAATGCGCCCCTGAAATTCCCTATCGGTGTACGGATACCATCAACTATGAATGCTTCTTTCATGGCTGCAAATTTAAGTTTTTAATTGGGGCAAAAAAGGGATTGTCACACAGAAACCAATTGATTCTGTGCATAGCTGTATCGGTAATATTGAATATGTTTTGGTCGGTTGATACGACAGTGACGAAGCATGGACCTTGTCACTTATCAACTTATCACTTACAACCTACCCCTCAAGGTGAATGGAAATAACGATCATACGCGTTTTTAGGGTATTGATCGCATTTGTTAGCTGCAGCCCATGGTCGGGGTAGAGCTGGTTTGTGAGTCCCTGGCTGAGTTTTATCTCGGGCGAAAAAATAAAGTTTGGATTGAAGAACTCGAAGCCCACGCCGATCTCGTAGCCAAAATCATTCGGGCTCACTTTCAAAAATTCATCCGGGCGGCGGGAGCGAGCATTGGCAGCAAGGTCATAGTCAAATTTGATTCCGCCGAGTCCATAGAAACGGAAATTCTTGATACGGTCGCTCTTGAATTTCAGTTGCAGCGGCAGGTGCATATATATAGATTCGATGGTCTTATTCACCGTACTGTCGCTTGGGGATCCGTATTGATAATTTAGATTTTTAGACGCAAATGCCAGCGATGGAACAAAACGCAGATCTATAAAGCTGGAAAGCCTCAGGTTGCCGATAAGGCCAAGATTGAAGCCCGGCTGCCAGTGTGGCTGTATCCGCTTAAATGTATCCGTATTGGCAAATGCTGACGTATAGCTGATCTGGTAAACCGATGTGTTAAACCCAAATGTTATACCAAAGTAGTAAGGTTTGTCGTCATGCTCGGGCATATTCAGCAGCGGACGTTGAGCTAATGCAGGTTTTGCAAACAACATTAAAGCAACAATAAAAAATGAATAGCCCCTGCGCATGTATTGGTTTAATTGCTGGATAACGTAAAAATGCGAAGATACAGTATGTTGTCTGTTTCAATGAAACGTAATAATGTATAATTTCTATAAATCTTTTTTAAAAAATGGATGTTTAATAACTTGTTATCCTTAAATTTGCTTTGTAAAGAGATTTCTCCTCACTCAAGATATCCCCCTGACACCGTGAGAACTACAAGCCCTGCACACCCTGCGGGGCTTTTTATTGCTACTGGGTAATTCCTCCGATAGAGCAACTACCTCCTCACGGCGAACGCTCCGGCCACAGATGCCAGGTCCTTTTTTCAACAGGCGATTAATAATGCCCTCCCCGGCTTACTGTCTTACCTCGACTTTCGGCCGCGATCAAAATAATTGTATGAAAAATATGCTCGCCAAAAGTTATCTTTGGCCAAAGATTTGATATATTAGCCTCAAATTCCGTTTATGAAACACATTCGCTTTATACTGCTTTCTTCTTTTGTTATGCTTGCGCTCATTGGTGTGCTTTCATATACATCCTGCAATAAAGACAAATGCCATAATGTGGTGTGCCTTCACAAAGGCACCTGCGATGGCGGTATATGTCAGTGCCCCGTTGGCTACGAAGGCTTGCGGTGCGAAACGCAGAGCAGGGATAAGTTTATCTTCACTTACAATGGCGGCGATACCTGCAGCAACTTCCTCGGCCATTGGCACCAGTATTCCATCCAGCTTTTAGCTATTGCCGAAAATCCGTTCTTATTCACCATGAAGAATTTCATAGGCAATCTCCAGGATAGCGCCATATGTACCATCAGGTCTACAGATTCTTTCACATTTATCGGTGCAAATAACGGGGTCACTTATAGTGGCTGGGGTAAGCTGAGCAACGATAGCCTCTGGATGACCTATGCCGTTGAGCAGGATACCATTTCCTATTCCTGCCACTATTTCGGGCAAAGCTTACGGGTTGGCGGCCATTAATACAGGATCATGGAATAAGCGCGCAGAACATGCATTTATTAGCGGTTGGCTATTAATGGAATTCCACTTCTTTCCACTGGTTAATATTTTTTAATAAAGATTGCTGAAAAGTTAATTTTAGGATAAAAATCCTATCTTTAACGTACGAATTTTGTGTGTATACCCCAAAAAGGGTGTGCCACCGGTTTTTTTTGTTAAAAACAGAGCAATAATTAACACCAAATTTTCAAACATGAAAAAGCTTAGTTTACTCTTTTTGTTTATTGCATTTACTTGCTTAGGTATCAAAGGCTATGCGCAAACTGCGGCTTCTTATGGCTTCAGTGCGTTTTCAAGTCCTTACACAAGTATATCTGGCTCAGGTACATCTACCACTGCGCTCGCATGTGATGATTGTGGTGTATGTGGTATTCCGATCGGGTTTACGTTTTATTATTGTGGGGTACCCTATACCACAGTTGCCGCTAACTCAAATGGCTTTTTATCATTAGGTGGTTTTTGTGCCGGTGGTGTCCAGAGTTATACTAATAATGCCGCTAATATGGGCTTAAATGCAGGCGGTGTAGGTATGCTCATGGCATATTGGGACGATCTTGAAGGTATATCATCTTCCGGTGCCAGTTTACCCGTTTATTACAGCACTACTGGCGCGGTAGGGAGCCGGGTATTTACATTTGAGTGGAGGCAATGGGTCACTTGGTCAGATGCGACGATAAGGGCAAATTTTCAGGTCAAGCTTTATGAAGCGTCAAATATCATTGATTTTTGCTACGGAAACTCCACTTACTCAGGCAGAACGGCAACAATAGGCATCGGTAATAGTTTAACTGACTGGCAGACGCTCCCGAATGTCGGCACAGCTCCTGTACCTTCCAGCATTACTTTTACAACCGGTCTTAATCCTTCCCCGGCAAACGGCCAGGTTTATCGCTGGACCACTTGTAATAGCGGTGTGATCACCGGCGCTGCCACTGTTTGTGTGGGTGCTACCACAAATCTTACCGATATAGTAACTGGTGGCACATGGGCCAGCGGCAATACCGGTGTTGCTACCGTTACCGGTACTGGTGTTGTTACCGGCGTTAGCGCAGGAACAGCAGCCATTAGTTACACTGCTTCCGTGGGCTGTTATACAGTGCAGGTCGTAACCGTAAATCCTTTGCCTGGTGTTATTAACGGCACAAGGTCTGTCTGCGTAGGTCTCACAACAACATTGACCGACGGAAGTACAGGCACATGGAGCAGCGGTTCCCCGGGTGTGGCTACAGTTGTTTCAGGCACAGGGGTTGTCACCGGGGTATCCGCAGGCACTTCAAATATCACATTCACTACCGCCGCAGGATGTTATACTGTAGCAGTAGTAACGGTAAATCCGCTTCCTTCATCTATATCCGGAACACTCAGCGTGTGCGAAGGTGCAACGACAACATTATCTGATGTCAGTGGCTCCGGCACCTGGATCAGCGGTAACACCGGCGTTGCAACAGTCGGGCTGTCTTCCGGTGTCGTCACTGGCGTTGCTGCAGGCACCAGTATCATCACGTTTACACTTGCCACGGGTTGTGTAATTACCGCCGTTGTAACGGTAAATCCGGCGCCTACTGCTATTTTGGGCGCATCAAGTGTCTGCGCCGGGTCTTCCATTAGTCTCAGTGATCTCATTGGTTCCGGTACCTGGACAAGCAGCGCCACCGGTACCGCAACTGTCGGTTTATCCACAGGCCTCGTAACAGGGGTGGCCCCGGGTGTTGCTACGATCACTTATAGTTTAGGTGGTGGTTGTATCGTCACAAAGGATATCACGGTAAACCTTACACCGGCAGCTATAACCGGCATACCCACAGTATGTGTTGGCTCAGTAACTTCCCTCACCAGTGCCACTGCAGGTGGTACCTGGAGCAGCGCCATTACATCGGTAGGTACAGTAGATGGTTCAGGAAATGTAACCGGTATTGCCGTTGGTTCTACCGTCATCTCCTACACCATAGGTGGCTGCTCTGCTGTGCAGGTCGTAACAGTAAATACACAGCCTGGTCTCATCCTGGGAACATTGCATGTCTGCGAGACATTAACAACAACTTTATCCGACAGCCCTGCGGGCGGCGTATGGAGCAGCGTTACACCTTCAGTTGCAACAATATCTGCAGGTGGTGTTGTTACGGGTGTCTTGGCAGGCACATCAACGATTTCGTATACTTTGGGTGGTTGCGCTGCTACAGCCGTGGTTACTGTTAATACACAACCTACAGCCATTACCGGAACAACAAGCGTATGTGTTGGCTCAGTTACTGCCCTCACTGACGCTATTGGCGGTGGCACATGGAGCAGCTCTGCTGGTGCCGTCGGCACTGTCGATGCGACAGGTCATGTTACGGGCATCGGTGCAGGAACAACGATCATTTCATATACTTTAGGAACTTGCGCCACTTCGGTTGTCGTAACTGTAAATACGCAGCCCGGTGCCATCCTTGGTACACTTTCCGTTTGTCAGACCTTTACAACTACCTTGTCGGATAGTCCTGCAGGCGGGGTGTGGAGCAGCGTTACAACTGGTGTCGCCACTATTACTGCGGGTGGCGTTGTTACCGGTGTTTCTCCCGGTACATCAACTATCTCCTATACTTTAGGTGGCTGCGCCTCCACTGCGGTAGTCACAGTTAATACACAACCTGCGGCAATCACGGGTGTTATGAGTGTCTGTGTTGGTTTCACTACAGCGCTTACAGATGCCACCGGCGGCGGCACCTGGTCTAGTACTACTACCACTGTTGGCACAGTAGATGCCTCTGGTGTTGTGACAGGTATCAGCACGGGTACAACAACTATATCTTATACATTAGGCACTTGTGCAGCGTTTGCTGTGGTAACAGTGAATACTGAGCCTGCAGCTATTACCGGCAATACAGGGCCTATTTGCCAGACATTCACTTTACCATTGTCCGATGCTACGGGCGGCGGTGTCTGGTCTAGCGTTACCACTGGTGTGGCAACAATATCCGCGGGTGGCCTGGTTACCGGTGTAGGGGTTGGTACTTCAGTGATCTCATATACACTTGGCAGTTGTGCTGTTACTACCATCGTAACGGTTAACACACAGCCCGCTGCAATATCTGGTGCGCTCGGTGTTTGCCAGGGCTTTACTACCCAGCTTTCCGATGCTACTGCAGGTGGTGTCTGGACCAGCGTCACAACCGCTGTTGGAACAGTATCCGGAACCGGGCTGGTAACCGGCATCGCACTCGGCACAACAACTATATCTTACACAATAGGCAGTTGCGCTGCTACAGTAGTCGTTACCGTGAATTCACAACCTGTTGCCATAACCGGTACGCTCAGCGTATGTAACGGCTTCACTACCCAGCTCACCGATGCTACAGGTGGCGGTGTATGGAGTGTGGCTCCGCCTCCGGGTGTCGCTACGATAAGCGCAACAGGGCTTGTTACCGGTATTGGTGTAGGCACTGCCACTATTTCTTATGACATCAGTGGTTGTGCGGCAACCGCAATAGTTACGGTCAATACACAGCCTGCTGCTATATCTGGTGCGCTTGGTGTTTGCCAGGGCTATACCACGCAACTTTCTGACGTCACCGGTGGTGGCACTTGGACAAGTGTTACACCTTCTGTCGGAACGGTAGATGCAACTGGTCTCGTTACCGGCATCACCCTGGGCACAACAACTATATCTTATACAATAGGCAGTTGCGCTGCAACAGCCGTGGTTACCGTTAATTCGCAGCCCGTTGCTATAACAGGTACACTTAGTGTATGTAATGGCTTTACTACGCAGCTTAGTGATGCCACAGGTGGTGGTGTATGGAGCGTAGCGCCGCCTCCGGGTATCGCTACCATAAGCGCTACCGGTCTTGTTACCGGAACTGGTGTAGGTACTGCTACGATCTCTTATGACATTAGCGGCTGCGCGGTTACAGCAATAGTAACAGTGAACCTCCAGCCTGCACCAATATCAGGGCCGCTGGCCGTATGCCTGGGCCTCACGACGCAGCTCTCCGATGCCGATGCTGGCGGTACCTGGACAAGTGTCACTACTGCCGTTGCTACAGTTGATGCAACCGGACTGGTAACCGGTGTTACAACAGGCACTTCTACTATTTCCTACACCATCGGTTCATGTGCAGCTACCGCGGTAGTTACAGTTCAACCGCTCCCTGTGGCTATTTCAGGAACAAGGACGGTCTGTGTGGGTTCAACTACCAGCTTGTCTGATGCTACTGGCGGTGGCACCTGGAGCGCCAGCAATGGCAATGCTACAGTAAGCGGCACCGGCGTTGTTACCGGTGTTATTGCGGGTACCGTTGTCATTACCTATACTATAGGTACCGGCTGTACAGTAACTGCGGTCGTAACCGTCAACCCGCTGCCATCAGCGATCAGTGGTGCCAACCAGGTTTGTGTGGGCTCTACAGTAACCTTGAGTGATGCCACAGGCGGTGGCACCTGGAGCAGTGCGAATATTTTGATAGCAGCGATCAGCGCAGGTGGCGTGGTAACGGGTGTATCAAATGGCGTAACAACCATTACCTACAGACTTCCGACTTCTTGCTATGTGACCATGTCTATTACCGTGAATGCATTACCATCACTGATCACCGGGCCGAGCGTTGTATGTCCCGGGCAGACAATAAATCTTACTGATGCTGCCAGTCCCGGTACATGGACGAGCAGCAATACTGCGGTGGCAACTGTGGGCGCAGCAACCGGGGTAGTTACCGGGGTGGCTGCAGGCACTGCTAATATCACTTTCTCACTGGGCACCGGCTGTAACGTATTCAAAACAATAACCGTCAATCCGGCCCCTGCTGCTATTATTACACCGCTTGGCGATACCACTTTCTGCCCGGGCAGCTTTGTTGTGCTTACAGCAAACACAGGAACCGGAATAACCTATCAATGGTATGTCGGTGGCGTTGCTATCTCGGGTGCTGTCGCATCAAGTTATATTGCCAGCATTGGTGGCAACTATCAGGTAACAGAGCTTAATAGTTTCGGTTGTCCCGGCACTTCGACCTCGATGCTGGTGACCGTTGATACCCCGATTGCAGTGATCGGTGCGCCAACGGGTATATATTCAATATGCGAAGGAAGCAATATTACCCTTGTTGCCAACATTGGAGTGGGCCTTACATATCAGTGGTTGATGGGTGGCGTTGCAATTCCGGGCGAGACTGCCAGCGGATTTACAACGCCCGATGCCGGTGATTATTCAGTGATCGTTACTAACGCTACAGGTTGTTCTGCAACCTCAAACGTGATATCGGTAACAGTTAACCCCACGCCAACTGCAAATATTGTATTGTCTGGTCCTATTACTTTCTGCGATGGCGGCAGTGTAACAATTACCGCTAACTATGATGCTGATTACTCTTACCAGTGGCATGACGGTGTAGGACCGATCGCAGGCGAAATTGGACAGTCTTACGTTGCTTCATTGTCAGGCAGCTATTACGTAACGGTAACCAATGGTTTTGGTTGCAGTGCTAACTCGGCAATAACTAACGTAACTGCTAACCCGCTCCCCGATGTGTCGATCACACCAAGCGGTCCTACCTTGTTCTGCGCGGGTGGCAGTGTTACCCTTAATGCGGTTGCCTTGGCTGGATTTACATATCAGTGGTATCTGGAAGGTGCTGCGATAAGCGGGGCTACGAACGCTACCTATCTCGTAACAGTTGGTGGTGGCTACACAGTAAAGGTGACCAACCCCGTAACCGGCTGCAGCGATCAGACACATGCTGATACTGTGGTAACCGTTGTCGCAAACCCTTATATAGTCCCGATTACATCCGCTTCTTTTTGCTGGGGTAGCAGTTCATTGCTCGCCACTAGTATTTCAGGCGCTGTTGGCACAGTAACTTACCAGTGGTACTATAATGGTGTGCTGATACCAGGTGCAGTAGGTGGTATATACAATGCAACTATGCCCGGCGATTATACTGTTCAGATAACCATCGTAGGAAGCTGCGTTAATACAACGCTGCCCGTTACAGTAACTGAACATCCTTTACCAGACCCGGTAGTAAGCTATGCAGCAGGTATGTTCTCAACCGGTAACTGGTTTGTTACCTATCAGTGGTACAAGGATCTTGTAGCAATATCCGGTGCTACTTCTTACAGCACACCGGCTATAGGCTATGGCAGCTACAAAGTTCAGGTTACAGACACTAACGGTTGCCAGTCATTCGCTGATGCTTATGTTTTGAACACAGGTTCGGGCGGTGGCCCAAGCTATGTAGCTGGTGTAAGTCAGCAGGAAGTAAGGATTTATCCAAACCCTGCGCAGACCATGGTACATATCGAGGCGGCTATGAAGGTGCGCGCTGTTATCAGTAGCGTTGATGGCAGGGTAGTGATGGATATAGCAAATGCTAAAGACATAGACGTAAGCAATATTGCCAATGGAGTATACATGATCACTGTTTACAACGGTGATGGCGATAAGATAAAAGTCGACAAGCTGGTGAAGACCGCTGACTAACGAAAGCTTAATAATGAATAACAAAGAGGGTGTCTCAAAAGTACGAGACACCCTCTCTTTATTCAGGTACCTGATGGAGTCAGGTACTCATTTATGCAGTTCTCAGAAGCTTCGTTTTCCTTTTGATACAGCCTCTTGCTATTCCAAATGAACTTTAAAATCACACCAAACGTCGCCTCTGCGAGTAGTCGCATAGTCTTTTTGGGTGGGAGGCGCCGAAGCAATCAGGTAATTCAATTACGCGATAAGTGTACTTTTAAAGTCTATCTGGTATTATTTTAAGGAGCACGACAAGATATGGTGCATTTCAAATCTTCGCATATGGATAATGGTTGTGTTTTCGTAAAAAGAAGCACAACGGGCTTCAATGTGAATAGCCACCGGTAGAGCCGGTGGTAAAATGACCGAAAAAAGTGCCAACCCCAACGGGGTTGAATGTGGTATTTAGTGCAGATTTGAAATGCAGCCTCAAGATATTTATTATGGATGCATTTCGTTACTTAACATTACCCGCGTATGAGAATCGCTCAAAGCCATGAGATTTCGAATACCTTTATAGATTATAATAAAGCGCTCAATTTTATTAAAATGAAGAAAGAAGAGTCTCGGAGAGTCAACAATTTGCTGCGCCCCCAACCTGCCTGTGGCAAGCTCTTTGAAAATGACATTATAAGGGCTGCGTTACACCTCCCCTCCTGTTTTTAGGAGGGGCATGCCGTGAAATACGGCGAAGCAGTGTTTCACGGCTGGGGTGGTTGACTCGCGCCAACCCCACGCTCATTAAGCGATTTTACCTCCTGCGTGAATTTTTTCGGCGCTCGCGTAGGAAAGAGAATTGCTCAAAACCATGAAACCCACAATACCGCCATAGATAATTGATGTTGGAGCGTATTCATTTTCTACAGACCTTTGTTGCTGTCTGGGCTCTTTTCGGCCACAATGAAGAATTACAAATATTACCCACGCTGAGACCAGTAAACATAACTACAGACTGAAAACTGCAAACTGAAATGGGGTATTTTGGGGTACGATTGAGGCATGAAATAAGACATTCGAAATAATACAGACGCTGCCGCTGAAATTACTCATTCAATGTCCCACTTAAGGCAAAACGGGACATGCCTTAATACATAACCAGCTAAAAATCAGAGTTTAGAATTTTTCAAATGCCCCATATAAACACATTTTTTATTTATTGGAAAATGGGGCACCGATGATCAGCCTAGCTGCATACCTTTTACTCACTAATCATTCACATTTGCAACCCGGTGCTATGGTTAGTGATCAGCAGATGGGTAATAATGGGAAATTTGGACAAAATTAATATCAGCCACAGGCAAGCGTTCCAGCAGAATCAAATGCCCCAAATGTCCCATTATTTTTTCCGTGAAAGTGGGCATTGTGCCCGCCATTCCACCAACAGCCGATTGCAAACTGTCAACTGCAAACTGTCAATTGCCAACTGGTCTACCAACTTGTCGCTTCCTCTTTTCTGAACTCTTTTGGCTTCACAATAGTAAACAGGCGCGATATATTAAACCCGAAGTGCAACGCGCCTTTATCCCAGCTATCGGTTGTTTGTCCTATGAAGGTACGCTCGGTTAATCCTTGTGCATTGGTAAACATCAGCTGGAACACATGGCCTCCGGTTTCTATATCCAGCCCAAGGGAGAATGTATTGTAAGTACGCTGGCCGGAAGTCAGCAGGTCGGCATTGGTCAGCCTGTAAAAGTATTCTCCTGTTAGTGCGATGCGCCTGGTTAGTTTCACCCGGCCACCCACGCCCAGGGCAAAAGTATTGTTTGAGAATTTCGAACTGTCCACCAGGTTGTAGTGCGCCACCGATGGCATGAGCTGTAGCGAGATACGGTCATTGAATTTCCTTGCTATCAGTAACTGGTGTGCATAATAGAGGCGGTTGCTGAAAAGCCAGGTATCTCCCGGCGGCAGTATAGGTGCAGGGGCGGTTTGCACAGACACATAGCCTGCGTAGCTCACGGTCACTGGCATTCCATGTTCTTTCTGCGGAAGTACTTTTACTTTCACGAAGCCATCATTTTCTTTATTAAAAGTGCTATGCGCAATGCCCACCATCAGCCATTTTGTGATACCATAATCAAGTGCAATGCGTGTCGTCGCATTATCAAGTCCGAAAAAGTTCTCAAATCCCTGGTTAAGCTGGCCAAAGCGGTGAGCAATGCGAAAATCGAGCACTCCGGCTCCAAGGTTTTCAACGCTGCTGCTGTTTATGATCCGGGTTGCTTTGAACGTTGCTGTAACATTTTCTTTCTTTTTTGGTGCAGCGCCGTCATTAAGCATATTCATTAAAGAATCGGCCTGGCAGTATGCTCTGCCGGTGAAACAAAACGGCAATAAAAAAAGTAAAAAACGTTTATGCATAAAATAATGTTGATGAAAGTAATGATAATTATTTCTGGCCCAGCCCGCACTCCAGCGATATGGTTGCTTCCTTGCCCAGCTTATCTGCCACCAGCGAGGGAACGTCAATTTTATAATCTTTAAGCGCTACAGAGAATTTGGCTTTGGCATTTACGGTGTTGCCTTTTACGGTAAGGGTACCAGGTACATTTACATCAAGTGATACGCCATGTATAGTGAGCTTGCCTGCAACCTTTACATTGTATGTGCCATCTTTTGCGAAGCTTATTTCACTGATCTTGGTTACAGTCCCTTTGAAATCGGCCTTGGGATACTTATCGCTCTCAAGATAGTTTTCATTGAAGTGTTCCTTCATCAGCTCGCGCTCAAACTTGAAGCTCTTGATCAGCACCTGGAATACAATATCACCCGATTTTGAGTCCAGTATACAGGCTACTTCATTGTTTATTGCCTCTATCTTTTCAGGAGAGTTGGGCGCGGTGGCATTGAATGTAATTTTGCCTGTGCGTGTCATGTACTTTTGTGCAAACAAACCACTTGTCGCAGCTATCAGAAAACATCCGGTCAGCAGTATTCTTTTCATCTTGTAATTGTTTTTGTTGATCAGTTATTTTGCGCGCCTTGGTTCACCCAGCGTGTTATTTTATTAATGTCACAGGCAGATAATTGCGGAGCGTCTTTAGGCATATTGTTATGCCCTCTGGTGGGTGTGTAGTTAATGTCACTGACAATCCATCCGTCAAGAGCATTAGTTTGCAAAACAGTAAAGTTAGTATAGTCGTAGCCGCTGTTGCTCGCTCCGGCAGCATCGTGGCAGCCATTGCCGGGACTATAGCAATTGCTGGATATAATTGGTAGAATATCGTGACTATAGGTGATAGTTGTAGTATCGCATATGGCGGCGGCTATCACCGGATAAAGTTTGTCGTACTTATCATTGTAACACCCCGCGAAAACGAGCAACAATGCAGTGGCCATCATTATTTTCCTCATCTGAGTTCAGAATTACTTGTTTTTTAAGATCACCTTAGCTTTCAGAGATAATGCAATCAGTCAGAGAAACACCCGTTATTCCACTACCCGAACAGAACCCCTTTATAACGATGTTCTGTCCCTTTACCGGGTTCGCCCCTTTGTCACGCAACGTACACTGGATGCCTGTCATCGGATCATCTGTCTGCAGGATCACCATAAGGCCACCGTCCTGGTTCTTTTCTATCTCGCTTATGGTGCCGGAAACTTTTATGGCTTTGTTCAGGTATTTAAGGTCTGCTTCTTTTTCATTGGCCGCGTACTCTTTGCCGAGGTCCGCTGCAGTTATGCTAAGGCCAATCGAGTTTTCCACTTTTTTGGCAGGCATATTCCATAAGTATACTCCGATCGCAACACCTATCGTTATTGCCATTGTGAATAATATTATGAATTTTCTGACCAAATAAACAATTGTAATTACAAAGTTAATGCAAAAACCAGTCCGCATTTTCTACCGGAAAAGTTAAGGTTTTTTAACTTTCACTTTGGTTCATACACGTGTTTCCCCGTTCTGTATGCCGTCCCTTTGAAGACTGATACGACCTCTTCATTTTTGTTAGTAGTGGTAACATTGTAGAAACTGGTTTTGTTGCCGGTATGTATTTCGGTTGCGGTTACGGTCATTACATCCCCGGCCTTGGCTGCCCTGATGAATGTAATGTGTGCGTCCAATGCCACACTAAGGATACCCTGGGAGTTGCAGGCAAACGCAAAAGCGCTGTCCGCCCCCGAAAATATGACGCCTCCATGCACTATCCCGAAGCCATTGAGCATGTCTTCTATGATCGTATAATGGAGCCGGCAGTAACCCTCTTTAAATTCATCGATCTCAATGCCCATCCACTTGCTGAAGTTATCGTTGGCGAGCATTGTTTGGAGCACTTGTTGCGGATCATTCATATACTAAATTAAATTTCTCAGTTTATGCAGGAACTTATCACTTATCAGCTTACCGGGTATCTCTTATTACTGCACATAGATCTCATCGCAGGCGATCATTGGCTTCTTATTCTCACGCCTCCGCCATTCCGGTAATGCGGACAGGTTATTAGCAGTAACACGGATATACCTTACCTGCTCCGGCTTTTGCAAAGCATTTTGAGCAACAAACTCTTTTAATGAAAGGTCGTAATGCTCTTCCGGAGCAGGGTTACTTACGGCTGTAATTGAGCGGTAATTCATACCATCAGCAGACACCTCGACCATTATCTTTTCCGGGTAGAATATCCAGTGTCGCGGATCATCGAGGAAGTGCATCTTTATGGTACTCACTGCCTGAACCCTGCCAAGGTCTAGAGTAGCAATCATAGGCACTGCGTAAAAGCAAAGCCAGTTGTAGCTAAAATCGTTATAACCAGGTGTGCCATCCACAAGAGTGCGGTTGCCTTTTGCCGGGTAGTCCGGAGCAAATGGATACTGGAAAGTAACCACAGCATCGAGTGCTTTGGTTGGCGTTACCCCGGCCTTGAAAATAGCATCCCATTCGGCCTGGTATTGGTCGGGTGTCAGCCCTCCTTCAGAAAGTTCGGTAACACCTGCCTTCTTACAGTTAGCCACAAAACGACTGACCTTTTCAGGAAGTTTCGGCTTCACCACCCATTCCCCGGTGCGTTCTTTTACAAACACCCCAAATTTTTCAATGCCATAAAAGCGGGACTGCTGTAGTACGGTATATTCCAATGGCAACCTGGCGCTCACCATCCTGTCAAGTAATACAGCATTGGTTTCCACGGCTGCATCTGCTTTATCGAAGATAGTACTGTACTGATCGAGGAATTCCGGTGTGAGGTAAGAATTCCACTCATTGACCGGGTTGCCGTAGATATCAAGCTTGCGATGAGAAGCCAGCATTTTTTCCTGTAGCAGGTCAATGTATTGCTGCATGTAGTTGGCGGCAGCACCGTAATGTGCAGTAAGAAAATCCGACGTAAGTTGTTTGTCGTCGGCATTTGGGTTCTGCAATAGTTTTGCGGTGACATAGCTGCGCAGTTCGGCCCATTCGCCGTATGTATCCCCGCTTCCCTGCGCAAATATCCCTTTTACGCCATTATCCTTAAAGAACTGGATATTGGGCCTGAGTGTAGGGAAGTTTGGGAAGGGAGCAAGATAGTTAGTAAACTCAGTGATATAATCCCACACAAACAAATTGGGTGTAAGGACTCCCCATGACTTAAGATCATTTCGGAATGCACCAGCCGAGCCTTCCGTTGATAGTGGTTTATCACGGTATGCATCTATGTCGCTCAGGAAAATATAGACATTGGATGCAGGCTTTAAATTTTTAGGCGCACGGTGTGTAAAGCCATAAGCCAGTGTTGTGATCGTTTTATCCGGGAACACCGCCGCCACACGATTCACGAATTGTATCAATGAGCCTGATGGACTGCCTTGCTCATCATTGGCCGCTTTACATTTATCACATTCGCAGTAGCCAATGTCATCATTTGGGCTTATTGACCAGTAGATCGCATCCGGGTTGGCCGCCATCCTTGTTTTTAAGCCATCAACTACAATTTTGTAAACATCCTCATTGGCAAGACATAGCTGCGTAGGTTGGCGCACTCCTTTCACCAGTGCATAATATTCAGGATGTGCCTTAAAGTAAGTTTTTGCAGGAACCAGTTTTTCGTACGAGTGGCCCCATAGCCCCCACAGATCCTCAAACTGCTGCAGTTGATTCCACTCCACATATTCGGCATCGTGACTGGCAGGATAGTATACCTCGCGGTATTGAAACTGGGGCTTGCTTTCTTCGCGCAAATGCCCCGGGATCATTATTTTTTTAGAGACGGGCACTATGGCAGGTTCATTGCTTATCTTTTTGCAATGGAGGTATTTTTCTATAAAACTGTAAACGCCATACACAAGGCCCTTACCACTGCCTCCATAAAATACAATATCCTTGCCGTCCGTAATTACCAGGCTGCCTTCAGCAGGTATCTTACCAGGGACTATTTTTTTTTCTTTAGACGTATGGCCAATATAAATGGCGGGTGTGGCTGGTTTGGTTCCTTCGCTGACTACTGTTAACTGCACTCCCGAGACACGTTGAACGTAGTCCTGTAAGACAGTGGCAGCATGCTTTTCTTGTTTCGAGGCGTCTGCCGGAATGATGATCCTGTATTCAGAGTTGTTGTTGTCTGCTAAAACAAGCTCCTGCGCGTTGCCACGGCAGGAGCTGAGTGTAACAAGCGCATACATGCACCCGTAAAGCCATATTTTAGCCATTTCAATTATCCTTTAAAACCTCCGCAACAGTCCCACAAAAATATTGTATTGGTTCAGGAAATAATTTCTGTCTGCCTGGAGATTGGACCAGCTTGCGTTAACCATAATAGTTGTGCGGTAGAATAGCTGCCGCTGGTAACCTGCGCCTACTGTTACCGTATTATACGCTCTTAAACCAACGCCCCTGAAGTCCCTGACAATGTCATCAGGCGAGTTACCATAACCCATCAGAACACTGAAAAATTCTGTCCGGTTATCTCTCAGGTAATAACGCGAATTAAATGTCAGTGCAAAATATTGTTTATCAGGAATTCCGGTATAGTTTACGAATATTGGAGAGCCACGAAGACTCAGGTAAAAGTCACTCAGCTCTTTGGCAATACCGATCACAGGCGATATGTAAGTGGCGCCATTATAAACAGATATGTGCATGTACCTTATACCCAACTCTCCGGTATAATCGTGCTTAAAGCTCCGAAAGAGGGAGTAGCCAAGCCGAAGATCCGGAAATTGATCAGGGGTAGGAGAGTATCCGACAAGACCATATGAATACCAGTTCTTCTTGTGGTTAATATTGGCCTCAGCTTCAAAGGAGTACCCGGTTCCGTTGAACCTGCCGGCATAGTTAACACGCGCTGTAAACGAACCTCCGTCCCATTTGCGGGTATACTGTGCCGTGGCGATACTTGTTACATTGCGCTTGCCGCTTGAATCCGTTAAAACTGAATGCAGGTAAAATAGTCCTATTTGGTTCTTAAGCGTATGGCTATACAGGAATTGGGCATAATCAGACACTTTCGCATCAAATGGATTCATCTTCAGCAGGGTATCTTCCGATAACCAGGCCTCATGCCATCTTTTCTGGTTCTCAAGAATAACAGCTCTTTTGCTCAGGAAGTAAGGGTTAGACGGATAAAAGAAGCGCCCGTGATCTATTAAGGTCAATGCACTGTCATATTGGTTTGTCTGTACAAGGAGATTTATGGTATAATACAGTGGTACTGTATCTGCCGGCGCTTCTGCCAGCGCTTTCCTGAACTCCATAAGTGCACTGTCAGGATTATTAGCTTCGAGGTACTGCCTTCCGGAACCAACTAACTGATCCACATACGCTGTTTTAAAACGAACGTTATAGGGGAAGTTACTGTACAATTGCCCGGAAATAGCATATGCAGCCTGGTAGTTCCTTGCCTCAGCATTCACTACAGATTTCTTAAACAGGAAATCAGTCGACTCGGGATAATAACGCAATGCCTGATCAACAAACTGTAATGCTGCGGGATATTGTTTCAGCGCCATCTGGATATTGATCATGTAATTAAGGGCGTCAATATTGTCAGGTTGGGCGTCCAGTACTTCTTTCAATACTTTCAGCGTATTGTAATAGTCATCATACTGCATGGACTGTCTTCCTGCTGCGAGGGATTGCTCTACAAGACTCACAAGGTACTGCCTGTTGTCATGGTGCTTTTGTAACAACCTGCCTGATATTGCCGCTGCATCCTCGTAACGCTGGCTTGTTTCCAGTATACCTGCCTTTTTGAACAGCAGTTGTTCATCGTCAGGTTTGTGCTCCAGAGCCTGGTCTATCACCTGCAACGCATCGTCATATCTCTTTTCAGCGAGGTACGTATTGATCAGGTAGTTGAGGGCAGTCGCGTTGTTATGATCGTAATAAAGCACGACTTTCAAGGCTTTAGCAGCGCTGTCGTAGGCCATATCGTTCATGAACGCCTTTGCACTTTGCAACTTCAGTTCAATGAAATTTTGCTTCAACGCTTCTGAGCGATTGTCTTTATAGAGCTTTTCTGCGATCATAGCCGCCTGGCCATAGTTCCTCAGAGACTCCAGTATACCGAGTTTTTTCTTCAGCAGTTCACGATCATTAGGTGAGTTTTTCAGGCCCATATTTACAAAGCGAAGCGCTTCAGGCAATAAGCCGCGGCTATAGGCAATGTTGATAACATAGTTAAGCGCTTCGGTATTCCCGGGATCTTTTTCGAGCACCGCCTGGAATTGGGTATAAGGGTCCATGTTCAAAAAGAACCGGCCTGCTTCCATGCGAATGTATATGTTCAGTTTATGGATTTCCGGGTCATTGCGGTATAGCTTAGCCAGTTTTTCCACAACCTGTATTGCTTCCACATAGCGCGACATTGCATCAAGTATGCTTATCTTCTTTTTCAGGAACTCATATGAGTTTGGCGTTGCCTGCAGCGCGCGGTTCACGTAGTCAAGGGAACTTTCATAATTACCTGATCTTACATCCAGTGCAAAAACAGAAGAAAGCGCCTCCTTGTTCATTGGGTCTTGTTCCAGCACGGCTTCATAGGCCCGTTTCGCTATCTCAATGTAGCCTCGGTGCGAATACTGTCGGGCAAGAGACAGCTTAAAGTCGAGATATACACTTCTTATGTAAGCATCGGAAGAGAACCGCTCATACATGAAATCCGCCATCTTATTGGCTTCCATCCAGTCGCCCTCTTTCAGGTAAATGTCCAGTTTCTTTAAAAGGATATCGCGGTCCAGTGGGAAATATTTCAGGCCAAGGTCTGCGTATTCCAGGGCCTGCAGGTAGTTACACGCTGTTGCTTCCAGGTTTATGAGGTAAATATAACCATCGCGGTACTTGGGGTTCTTCTCAATTACATAGTTCAACTCATAACGCGCGCTGTCTATCTTGCCTGCAAGCGAAAATGCCCGCCCCAACAACAAATGAATGTCCAGGTTATGCGGCGATATATCTTTCGCTTTGTTGCATAGATTAATGGCCTTCTGGTAGTGTTTTAAGTCGATCTCTCTTTTTGCGTCTTTATACAAATTATCAGATGACTCTATCATTTTCAGCCACTGCGCGTTTGCACAAGGACTCAAAAAGATAAACGTTGCCAAAATCACCAACCTCATGGTTGATCTCATTTTTTGTTATATTTTAATGGTTAATTTAGCCTGCTTTAACTGCATTTTTCGGTTTTTGCCCTCCAAATCCCTGCCGTTGCATATTTCCCCACACGTGCTTGCGCCCTGTGATAAAATTAATGTAACCCTTAAGGGCAAAAAACATGATCAGGGGGTGATAGACAAATGGCTCAATAAATGCCATCAAACACAATCCAATGGTCTCTCCCCAGGTTTTATAGTACTTAAATGTGATCTGGTCCCATAAAAGAGCCAGCGTAGTGATCATCACCGAATAAGTATACACAAATACCAGCAAAATGATCGCAAACGGCCAGTTGATCTGGCTGGTCAATATCAGGTAAATATAAAAAAGAAGACCTGTAAACTCAATCAGCGGCGCGAGCAGCTCAAACAGGAAGTTGTATGGGAAAACAATGAGCCCCAATCTGCCGTAGCGTGGATTGAAGATCACTTTGCGGTGAATGCTCATGATCTGGGCCATACCCCTGCCCCAACGGCTGCGCTGGCGGCCAAATACCTTCAATGTTGTAGGTCCCTCTGTCCAGCATAGTGTAATCGGCACATATCTTACCGAGTACTTCCGCTTATTGTCTTTCATGAGGCAGCACATACGGGTGATGAGGTCCATATCCTCGCCAAAAGACTTGGAATCATAGCCGCCCGCTTTCACCGCAATTTCTTTATCGAACATACCTAGTCCTCCCGATACGTTCGGAACGGCGTTGATAAGGTCCCAGCCCATCTTACCGAGCACGAAAGCCCGGATATACTCCATTTCCTGGAAGCGCGGCAAAAACTTCACCGGCGGGCGCACGCGGATCATCAATCCTTCGTCCACATCGCACGAGTTCACCATTCGCAGTGTAGCTCCCGTAGCTATTACTTTCCTGAAATCCTCCTTAACGTGAACATATCCGCATTCAGGGCATGGTGTCCCGAATTCTTTTATCTTGGTGGTCTCCTCATCCATGAATGGCTTGATGAGCTTGATAAGCGTGTCTTTATCGAGGATACAATCCACGTCTGTACATAGGAAGTACTCGTAAGAGGAGATGTTGATACCTGCATTAGAGGCATCGGCCTTACTCTTACCATTTATTTTGTCTACTACAATCAGCTTGTCATAAGCCCGGTTGGTAGATTTGAATATCCTTTTTATCGGCTCACTGTTCAGCTTTTCAATGAAGGCGTACTCAACGTGCACCAGGTCAAACTCCCTGATCAGTTTTTCCAGCGTATCGTCCGTACTGCCATCGTTAATAATGATAACTTCAAACTTCGGGTAGTTAAATGTAAGCAGCGACCGCACGTTGGAAATGATCGTCACGCCTTCGTTATAAGCCGGAGCGATCACGGAAATGCCTGGTGCAAGAGGAGATTCAACAATAACACCATAATCGATCGATGCGTTCTTTTTCATGTATCTCCTGATCGAGATCAGTGACATGATCGCAAGCGACGCATAGGCCATAAGGAGGGTAGTTCCATACACGAATACACCCGATTGGTAGTAGGCACCAATGTTTTCCCAAAACACCCCCTTATTAAAAAAATCCAGTATCGCCCTCATTGCATTTAAATATATAATTATGTCGCGGCAGTGTTTGCACTAGCCGATGCACTCTTGAAACCTGTCCTTTGCATATTTCCCCAACTGTGTTTTCTGCCGGCAATATGGAAAAAGTATCCTCTTAATGCGAAGATGACTATCAAAGGATGGTATATGATCATTTCAATAAAAACCATGGATGCTATTCTTGCCACATCCGTCCATGTCTTGTAGTACTGTACGGTCATTTGATCCCACAGCACGGCAAGCGTTGATATCATAATTGCATAGGAATAAACGAAGATCAGCAGGATAACCGCATATGGCCAGTTAACCAGGCCAAAAATGGCCAGTAGAATGTAATAAATGAGGCCGATACTCTCAATGAACGGCGCCAGCAACTCAAAAAGGAAGTTGTATGGGAACATGATCATTCCTGTCCGCCCGTAGCGGGGATTGAGCAGCATCTTCCTGTGCGTGACCATTAACTGGAACAAGCCACGGCCCCATCTTGTACGCTGACGCATGAATACTTTGAGCGAAGTCGGACCTTCCGTCCAGCAGAGCGTAACAGGTATGTAACGTATGGCTGCCTTGATCTTATTGTCATGCACATAACGGTTCATGCGCATCATCAGCTCCATATCCTCGCCAAATGATGCCGGGTCATATCCGCCGGCTTTAATGGCTATTTCTTTATCAAACAGCCCGAGACCACCGGATACGTTCGGTACACAATTGATATAGCTCCAGCCCATTTTCCCTAACACAAACGAGCGTATGTATTCCAGTTCCTGGAAACGGGCAAGCAATGGTCTTGGCGCCTTTATTCTGATGATAACCCCTTTGTCGATCTCACAGGAATTTGCCATCCTCAGGGTAGCTCCTGTAGCTATCACACGGTGGTTCTCCTCTTCCATTATCGGCCTGATCAGCTTCTGCAGGGTCTGCTCGTGCAGGATACAGTCCACATCAGTGCAAAGGAAGTAGGGGAATGAAGAAACGTTCATGCCGGCATTCGTAGCATCCGCCTTCGACTTGCCGTTCTCTTTGTCCACCACCACAAGCTTTGCATAGGCATCGTCAGTTGATTTGTATATGCCTCGTATTGGTTTCGACTGGATCTTTATGTCGTATGCAAAATCAACTTTTACCAGCGAAAATTCTTTGACGACTTTTTCCAGTGTATCATCGGTACTACCATCGTTGATAATAATAACCTCGTATTTGGGATAGTCGAACGTGAGCAGTGATCTCACATTGCTGATGATGGTAAGGCCCTCATTGAATGCAGGAGCGATAACTGAGATACCCGGCGCCAGTTCAGAACCTACTATTACTTTATAATCGGTATAACTTTCTTTTTTCAGAAACCTCCTGACGTTGTAATACGACATCAGGGCAAGGCAGGCGTATATAATAAGCAGCACCACACCGTATATGTATACGGTTTTTTCAAAAATTACCTGTAAATGCTCTAGTATAGTTTTGATCATTAATACTTAATTAGCGGGTTCAGGCAGTGTTTAATAATTAGCTGGTTTTCATCATGTGTCATTTCCATCAGTTCCTCTACCATTAAGCGAGAATTCTGGGTATTGTGCTTAATGATAGAACGGGATGCATTCATACGGATATCAAAGTTTGATGAATACAGGAACTCTGATTTCAGGAATTCCAGGTGTTTGCCCGATGCTATGCGCCCGAGCGCCTTTAAAATTTCGATCTGGCAATTCAGAGGCTGGTTGTTGTATATTTTTACAAGCTTGTCTTCCGCCACCTCTGCCGACAGTTTCCCAAGACAATTAATGGCATTCGCTCTGAAGTAGTGATCTTTATTGGCCAGCAGGTCCATAACTGCAGGTATTGCGCTCTGCTGATCGTAGTGGGCGATGAGCTGGAGGCAGAAGGAAACGATACTCTTATTTGGGGAATAGCTTACCCATCTTGAAAAGTTTGGAATGGCAATATCCTTCGTTGTCGTGATTATCTTAAACATTTCGAGCTGGTCCCAGGGAAGCAGCGGCTCGGTAGCAATGTCGAAAAACTTGAACGGCTCATTCTTACTAAGCTGGATGTAGGCATTTCTGGCTGCCGCGCGAAGGGCGGAATTTCCGCTATTGGTAAGTGGCAGAATGGTAACGTCCGAGATCGGAATATCCATCTGTGTTAGTTCAACAACTGCCTTTATCTTTCGCTCCCAGCGCAAAGTTTTCATTTTTGCAAATGAATCTTTGTCCAGGCCCATATCCAGGTACATTTTCCTGAGTAATTCGCCTACTTCACCCCTGAAGTTTTTGCGGTATTGTATCAGGGTATCGATCAGCATCTGCCGCACAAATGGCTTGCGGTATATCTTGTCATTGAGCGCAGCAGGGTCGAATTCAATATTCTCAAGTGGAATATCCTGTCCCAGGTTTGGATTCAGCAACACCTGCTCGGTGATCATATCTTCTATCTTAGGGCTTATAAAAGCCAGTCTTTTCTCATAAACATACGCGCGGTATCGTTTAAACAATATAGCGCTATAGGCAATAAGCGTAGATAGAATAGCGATAAAGATGAACGCCAGCGCTATTTCTATGAAAAGAGGTAGGAGGCTGTATTGCTCATAGGCCTGAAATAAGAGGTCTGCCAGATCTTTCCACATGGGATTGTACTATTTTTTTTTGGTGACAAGCTGAGATGCACTGTTCTTATTCGAAAGCAATTTCCTGATGCGTATCAGTAATTCGCCGGCCATTATGGGCTTTTTAAGATAATCATCTGCGCCGAGCCTGAAGGCTTCGGTGATGGTTTCCTCATTACCTACTGATGAGATAACAATAATGCCAACGTTTCGTTTCGTCTCATCGCCCCTTAGGCGGCTTACCACTTCAAGCCCGTTTGCATAGGGCATCATCAGGTCTGTTACCACAACGTCATAGTCATCGTTTTCAAGGCGGTCAAAAGCCTCCTTTCCGTCTTTGGCGGTGATAACAGTATAGCCGTCCTTTCCAAGAATGTTCCGGATGGCCTTGAGCATTATATCATCATCTTCAATTACAAGTATGTTCGACATGGCATTAAGTACTATAAAAACTATACCGATTTCCGGCTGAATAAAAAATGAGTTACTAAATCGGGTAACAAATATCTGCTTTTAATTCCAAATATACTACAATAGCTATGCATTAACTTATTAATAGCTTACATACCTAATAAACATTATGTTTATAATATGGAATATTATGACTTTCAATGCTTTAAAAAAACTGTTACGCTACACTTTTTGTCGGAAATTCAAAATGGAACGTCGTTCCCTTGCCTTCCGCCGTATCAAACCATATATCCCCCTGGTGAGCCCGGGCTATCTGCAGCGAAATAGACAACCCCAGGCCGTAAGGTACTTCACCTGATGTACCCGGATTTTTAGCCTGTGTAAACATATCAAATACAAATGGCTGGTTTTTCTCAGGTATACCTACACCAGTATCTTTTATAGCAATGTGTACTTTTTCGCCTTTCAAATCCAGGCTGACCAATATCTCTGAATTTTCATAACTGAACTTAATCGCGTTAGCGATAAGATTGTTTATTACCCGCCATATTTTCTCTTTGTTCACAAATGCCAGTATCTCATCCTGGGCCATTGCGGTTTTTATGTGCTGATGCTTGGCATTAGCACGGAAGTTAAGCAGCTCAACACAATTGGAAACCAGTTTTTTAATGTCTACCCACTCTTTCCCCATATTGCCCTCATCAATGTCCATGGCCGCTTCCAGTATGTTCTTGCTTAAGTTGAGCGAATTTTTGCATGCTTCCTTTATCAGGCTCAGGATCTCCCTGTTCTCTTCAGAATAGCTGGCGGAATCCTGTTCCAGTATATCTGCAAGCGCGATTATGGAAGCAATGGGATTCATTACATCGTGCGCCACCGATCGCAATATTCTTGTCTTGTCTCTTTCTTTCTGGTTCAGTTGGGTTATTGCTTTCTCCAGTTTGTCTTTCTGTTCATTTACCTGGTTGTTAAGCCGCTTAAGGAGCACAACATTTTCCCGAGACCGGATGACGTTTCTCAGCGCGAGGATAATAATGATAAGCGCCATTACTGCAACCAGCGTCAGCACCCAGATATAGATCTTTTCCTGCTGGCTTGTCTTATTCAGGATGTCTATCTTATACTCACGCTCTATGTTTTCGATACGGCCGTTCACATCAGAGGCCATCAGGTTCTTATTCCTGGCGATCGAAGAGTCATTTAGTGCAGTATAAGTAAGATAGTACTTGTATGCCTTTACTGAATCACGTTCATGATCGTGGTACTGCCACATCAGCTTATTCCATGACAAAGCAATATTTTTATTTGGGATGGTGTCCAGTTCGGCACGTATCAACTGCAGCACTTCTTTCATCTCGCCAATGTGCCCTGTCCTGAAATACAGGTTGGCGAGCTTCACCTGCGTGAGCAGTGCATCTTCGTTTGCATAACCTTTTTGCAAATTAACATCAATGCTATTCTGCAGCAGTACTCGTGCCGAGTCCATGCTTTTTCGTGCAATGAACACATCTGCCATATTGCCGATCACCACGGCGCGCGCGCTCAGATACACGCTTGCGGGCTTATCAAAGCGCATGAAGTTTGAGTCAATGTATTTTATCGCTTTTTCGTAATAAGACATTGCCCGGTCATATCGCTGGCACTTGTAGTAGCACAAGCCAATGTTATCAAGCAGTTCCTGCCGGTGGTAGAAATAACTGAAAAGATCGCTGCAATGCGCCGACTCTTCATACGATTCGATAAAATAGTTTGCGCTGTTAAGGTAGTTTTGCTGCCGGTATAGCGCCATGCCCAGACTATAGCTGTACTTGCTCATGGCGCAGCTATCGTCATTTTCCTTTGCCATGGTTTTTGCCCGGTAATAATAGTCATACGACTCATTGTACAATTCACGTGCAAATAAGGCATCCGCCTTCATGTTATATGCCTGCACATACTTAGACAGAAGTTTCTTATTGCGCCTGCATTTTTCAAGCACGTGTATCATGCTATCGGCATAGGCGATGTTTTTGTCGAAGTCTTTAAAATCTTTTTTGTAAATCTCGCCACAGTAAGCATAATAGTTCAGATCGTCCATCACCGATAACTTCTTCGCATTTGCATGGGCAGAAATAAGCATCGCAAGGGCTGCGGTCTTATTGCCCGTGTCATACATTGCATCTGTCTTTTTAATAACGCTGTCAAAAAAAGGTGTGCTCACAGAAAGCTGGTCACTTCCGTAATGGCACGAACTCAAAAAAAGCAATAAGATAAAAAAAATGAGTGTCCTTATTTGCACAAAGAATCGTTCTGATTTTGTTATTTGAGCGTGAATATATGTTATATATGCAACGCAATCAAAATATTTAAGTTGAAATTATAAATGGATCGAATCCTGAATAACAGGGTGTCAAATTCATTTTTGGGTAAATTTATAACATTCTTAATTAAATTCGGTACAAACCACCACCAATTGTTCAAAGTCCCGATAACAATCTTGTTGCTATTTTATGACCCTGAATAATATGCTGATTTCGTAAATATTTGATGGCCGAGACAGGATCGGGTACTAAAAAGAAAATCAAGCTAAAATCTTTTACATTATTCAATGAATATGTTATTTTTACACAAACTAATTCTATCCGTTCACATAGGTGAGGGGCTTAAAATTTTATTTATGCTACGTAAATTTACTCTTTTCTTTTTGCTGTGTTTAGGTCTTCATGGTGCCGCCGGAGCGCAGGTTTTAGATTCTGTAAGTATCTATCTTCCCTATGGAACAGACACCACTTGCCCGGGTATTCAGCTCACCTTTACCGCCGTGCAAAGCAACGATACTTTTTCAACTACTGAGTACCACTGGTATACAAACAACGTGTTTACCGGAGTGATCATCGATACGTTTTACACCACGGCGCTTAATGACGGAGATAGTGTGTATTGCGAGATATTATACATCAATGACCTCGGACTGCTGGATAGTGCAAAGTCAAACGTGATCATTGTTCATCGCAGCAATACGATACCACCGCGGGTGCTTATTTCTCTTACGAGCGGAAGTAACCCGGGTTGCGGTGCTACCCCACTAACATTTACAGCCTATCCGGTGAATGGCGGTACAAGCCCGACCTATCAATGGATGATCAACAATTCGCCCATCGCCGGTGCGGACAGCGCTACCATTACACGGCATTTCAATGCCGGTGATACGGTGTCACTGCTGCTGGTGTCCAATTCACCATGTGCTTTTCCTACGGATTCTGCGTTCTCCTTCCAGGTGCCGATCATTCATGATTCCCTGACCGCTACCGACTCTATCTACGCAAGCCGTAACCCGATCTGCTTCGGAACGCTCGATACATTTACTGCGATAGTATACGCACCGGGGCTTGCAGGTTATTCCATTGCCTGGTATGTGGATACTTCCAGCTTCCCGAGCGCTGTGGGGCCAATATTTATTACAGACAGCCTGCACGACGGGGATAAAGTATACTGTATACTCACTGATCCCGAGCCATGTGTTGTAAACCACACAACGGTTTCAAATATCATTACGATGACTGTAATTCCTTTGCAGGACCCTACAGTAAGTGTGTTGTTGACCTATGGCGCTAATCCGGGCTGCCTCGATTCCCCGGTAACCTTTACGGCTACCTACATGGATTTTGGCACAGCGCCGGAGTTCAACTGGCTTGTGAACGGCGTTTCCACCGCAACAACCTCTCCTACGTTTACGCATGTATTCAACAACGGCGACATAATGACCCTCCAGGTGAACACTACGGACGGCGGTTGTTATTTCAATGACACAGTTAACAGTACTTCTGTTATCATGATCCGCGACAGTACCCCGGTAGCGCCGCTTATCTCACTTATCGGCAATCTGCTGGTTGCTAATACTTCCGGAACATATACGTGGTATTATAACGGCAACATCATACCGGGCGCCATAGGCCAGACATTCCACCCCCTGATGCTGGGTTACTATTATGCGATCAGGGATACGGGTAACTGTAATTCTGCACCTTCAAATACACTGTATATTTCGCTGCTGGACGTTGACGATATCAATCATGGCGCTATCAAGGTTTATCCAAATCCGACAACCGGTATGCTTAATGTGGACTGGGGCAAGCCTGTGGTTATGAAGATGGATGTTTACAACATCTATGGCCAGGGCATACTCCATGAGGATATCAATAACCTGAGCCACTATGAGAGCGACCTGTCTTATTTACCTGAAGGCAATTACTTTGTAGTGTTCCGTGATACTGACGGCAGCAAAGAAACCTTCAAATTCCAGATCAAAAAATAATTTTATACGGCCCGGTGCATCGGGGCGGTTTAGAAAGAGAAGAGCTTCCTGCGCGGGAAGCTCTTCTCTTTTCAGGAGCTTATATCTTATTAAGCGTGAGGTTGTGCTTTTACTTTACTACCGGCAAGAACATCGGCATTGACAGACGTCCAGGTGCAGATGTCTTCCTGGAAAAGGTCGTTGCGGTCCTGTGGTGAGCTGGCGATAACGATCACATCATACAGCAGGCCTTTATATTCATGGCTTAGCGCAGTTTCTGCATCATCAAATAACAGGTAAAAAATGGTGAACCTGTTCTTGCTGTTCTGATCAAAAGGTGCAATGGCTACACAAGTTATAGTAGTGTCATTATCTTTATTAAAACGTTTTCCAACAAGGTGCTGGAATTCCGTACATAACTTTTCTGCTTCCGGTAGTGTATAAGGGGCCCTCTTCATGAAATTAACTTATATTTCCAATAGGCAATTTAGATTATGCATGCGATGTTATGAAAAAATAGCAACAGAATAACACGAGGTTAACTTTCCGTCATTTTTTCATTTTTAGTCATTAATTAACGGCATAACTATCAGGCAACGGGTAGCCAAGTTCCTGCATAATATTCTCAAGATCAGGCTCTTTTGAGGGGTCATACTTCCTGTCCAGGTTTATACCATTTACGCGTGCCCACACCTGCCATTTAACGGCTGTAAGCGGGTTTTTGAATTCAGTTAACATGTTATAGATGTTCATGTTCGTTTGACGCGTTATCAATTTCACCAGTAACACCGCCTGGGTCACATTGAGCGCCTTCACCTTGTCTTCAAATTGTGTGCGCATTTCATCCTCCCTGGAATGAATGTACCGGCGACACTCTTTTCTGCTTATACCGGGCTCATTTTCCTTGGCATTAATGTCGTAGAACAACTGTGTTCCTGCGTTCAGGTAGGGCAGTATGGTTGTTACATAGAATTTCATCTGGTTGTAGTGGTAGCGGTCTTCATCGCTGCGCCACTTAGCGGTCACTTTTATAGTGTTGAGCAGGACGCTATAGGCGGTATCGCTTTTCACTGTGTCTGCCGTGTTCTGGGCATAAGAAGCGCCGGTAAGAAAAGTAAGGATAATAACTGATGCTGTTCTTTTCATGATCTCTGTACATCAACATGTGTACCAAATATACTGCATGCCCGCCTGCTGCGTGACAGGATGAACAATTTTAACATTCTACTGAAAATATTTTCCTGCAGAGCCTATAATATCCGGGTATATTTTCATATCCCCAAGTAGTGCCGAGCCTGGTTTTCTCTAAGAATGCCCCATGCCCCAATAAAAAAAAGTTCACAAATGGGGCATTGGATTCTCCGGAAAGCCTTTGTGGTGGCTGATATTAATAGTTATTTGCATTTCCCATTATTACCCATCGTGTCTGAACCTTGATTTTCCTGATTAAAAGATTTTCTTGATTCAGACAACTGATGCCTAGGTGAAAAATATCACAGTTTCTTTCAAAAAAAAGTTTGCGCAGGTTTTTGTTGGTAATCAATGAACTATGGCCGAAAAATATCATACTTCGGCGCTGCTCAGTACAGGCTATTAATATCACACTCTTATCACACTTCTGAATCGCGGATTTATCGGATCTACGGATTTCGCGGACTATATCGTTCTAACAATTGCACACTCTCCCGAAAAAAACATTGTTGCACAACTTGTTATTGATAATCAAGCAACTAATAAAAAATCATTGCTCATTTCTTGCTCAGCGCGTTGCGCGTTTACTTGCGTAAGCGCTCATTTCTTGCTCACATTGCATTGTGCTTTGTTTAATGCGAAAAAAGGTTAACCACAAAGGCAGCAAAGAAAAAACGCTAAGGCCTTCCAAGGAAGATGAAAAATGCTCTTTTGCGGTACAAAGGTAGCAAGCAAAATAACACGGCCCAACACCTTTTGGTTATGGGATGGAAGGGTTTGGTTATAATCTTGTTTTGCTAGAATAGATGGGCCACACACGTCTCCTTCGCCTAAAAAGGGCTAAGGCGTGAGCATAGGTGTGCCACACCCAAAAAAGGTGTGGCACACCGTGGTTATGGAAGGGCAACCCAGTCTATATCTATGGCCGGGGTGCCGGCAGTGGCTACCAATAGTGTGATCACAATGTTGGTGGCATCGTAAGCAAGGTAATAGCTGCCTGCCAGGAGGGTGGCGGTGGCGGCATTCTTTGCGACGATGGTGGCATAGGTTGGGGTGAACGCAAGCCCGTGGGGTATATTGTATACAGTGGTGGTGGCGGTGCCGGTGGCTGTGAAATTGCCTTTGCCGATACCGGGTATATCAGAGAGAAATGCTACGGTGCCGCTGGCTGCCTGGAAATTGATGTCGTGATGGCCGGAACCGGGCAGGCTGTTGCAACGGAGCAGGATATAGTCTGCGCCGGCATTGTCGTACATGACGATGGAGGGGATACCGGAACATTGGAGCCCTACGCCTACGTTCGTGGTGTAGTTATACACATTGACTTTGGGGTATGAACTGTCTTCGGTTTCTATTTCCACATTAGGATGCCCGGCGGCGTTCATGGCCATGATCTTGGTGTAGCCTTTCAGCAGGCCGGGGTTGGAATAGTCGAGCAGATGTGAGCCATCGCTGGCATAGAGGCGCCGGCTGTTGAAGTTGGCGGAGATGGTGGGGGTGCCGTCATTTACCTGGTTGGCGTTCCAGTTGTAGCGTACGTTGCCGCTGCTGTCGCTGAGGGTGCGGGCATCGGGCGCGACACTGATGTTGCCGGAATTGTCATTGGCCCGGTTGAGGCTGGAATCGTATACTGTATTCCCGCTGCGCTCTGCGGTGAAACCATTGGTATTGAATAATATGGCATCGGCGGCAGACTGATCGAGCAGGCCGGCGATCCCGAGGTTGTGGGTGGATGTGCTGCCTGCATCTGTGACCTGCTGCAGGGTGGCGGTTATTGAGGTGAAATCTGCTTTTTCCCAGATAGTGCCATTGTATATGACAATGTCGCCGACAGCAAAGGTGATGCTGCCGGCGCCAAAATCGACAGAGCCGGCTACGGAGGTGATGTAGAAATCGCCTGCTGTGCCGGTGCCGTTGACCAGGAACGGGGTATTGGTGGAGGCATCCCAGGTGCCGAGGTAGATGATACCGCCTGAGAAGGTGTCGGTATAGAAATGGGCATCGGCAAAGGCTTTGAAGTCGGTGATGCCGGTGAAGGGGGCGCTGGTGATGCCGTTGATGAGCTGGGTGACATCGCCGCTCCAGATGGCATTGGTGCGCCACCACGGGAAGTAGAGGGCGGCGGTGTTGTCGCCGGTGACTATGGGGTAGCGGGGGCGAATGGAGTTGTAGGGGTAGGGCTGCCCGTTGAGCAGGATGTTGTGGGTGTCGAAGAATAAGGTATCCATGATTTTGAGTTTTTTAACTGCTTGTAAAAAGGGTCTTGCAGCAGCGTATTACTCCTGCCAGACCTGTCCAGAGTTACCTTACTTTTCTTTTGCTTCGCCAAAAAGAAAAGTAACAAAAGAAAGGCGACTTTTTTTGAATCGCTCCGCGCAAAAAAAGAGGCTATACGCTGTTAACGCAGTCCGCTAATGGGCGGTATGGTGCTGGTTTTGACTCTATACAGTGCTGCTATTTAGCAATGTCAATCGTATGTACTTATCGTTTCAATTTAGCGTATCAATCGTCTCACGACCCAAAAAGGCACCATCATGTTTTCAGCTACGGTTCTACTATGGTCATTTTGTGACGAGTTTAGGGGCTATCGAACACAGATTATGGGCGTGTTTAAACTGTATGTGGTTAGCTCGTTTGTTGCGCACCTGTGCGGTGTGTAGTGCGCGAGTCAACCACCCCAGCTTAAAAGCATGCTTCGCTATGCTTTTAAGCATCCCCTCCTTGAAAAAAGGAGGGGAGTGTGTAGCGTAGTCCTCTGCGAGAAGTTTAGCGTTTTATTTTTTAGTGATAAAAATGGTCATTGGCGAAGGTTTTGAAATCGGTGAGGGAGGTGAAGGGGAGGCCGGTCTGGCCATTGATGAGGCGGGTGACATCTCCGCGCCACAGATAGCTGTTGCACCACCAGGGAAATAATAACGATACGGTATTATCTCCCGAAAAGGTGGGGTAGATGGGCCGCACCGATGCCAGGGGGTAGGGCTGCCCGTTCAGTAGTATGTTGTGTGCATCATAGTTTAGTGTGTCCATAGATTTATTGTTTTATCGGTCTCACTTTTTGTTTATCATTCTTTGTTTTCGCCAATCTGAAGATTGGTGTCCGCCAGGACCCCGATAGCTATCGGGATAAACTCCGTCGGAGACTACGCCCAACCGTTACTTTTTTATTTTGGAACACTACGCTCAACGGGGGGGACTACGCCCAACTGTTAGGTTTTTTATTTTGGAACACTACGCTCAACTGGGCTTTTAATATTTTATCGTAATGCTCAATCTCAACTTGGTTATTCCCACTCATACACGTAAGTAAATACCATCTTATTAATTTTGCTTCCTTTTCCAATTTTATATAATGTCTCATCATTTATAACACAATTGGCAACCACTTTTTCTATTCTATTATTTATTCCGAAGTAATATACTTCATTTTGAACACATTCATTATTTATGTATTTCATGTGCTTTACTACTTGTTGGTTATTATTAAGAAAGAAAGTATCAATGGAAAAAATGTCGTCAAGCATACTATAAACGATACCATATCCATTATTGAAATAGTTGTATTTATTGTTTGATATATTCGTTGCCCTATATGAGAAGCCTTTGTAAAAAAAATATTCTAGACTATCTCGCCGAATATTTTTCATTTGGTCGTTAACTATGCAATATTTTACATAGTCCTCAGTTTTTATTTTGCCCTCATCATTATAGAAATAATAGGTACATGAAATATTCCCGTTGATAGAGTTATCATTTT
>CANJQU010000027.1 GCA_947476485.1 Chitinophagaceae bacterium | reverse complement strand
TACTGTTATTTCGATAACATCGGGTACTGGTGTTGCCACCGGCATACTTGAAGGTACAACAACGATCATATATACACTTCCAACCGGTTGTATCACTTCCCGGGTCATGATGGTGAATCCTCTGCCCTCCGCTATAACCGGCAGTACGAGTATCTGTCAACTGGCTTCGACGATATTGATCGATGCAACCGGCGGCGGTACCTGGTCCAGCGGGAATCCTGGTGTGGCTACCATCAATTCTGTTTCGGGATCGGTGTCGGGTGTTTCTGCCGGTACAGCGGTTATGAGCTATGTGCTGCCTACAGGTTGTTTCGCTACTACAGTTATGACCGTCCACCCGCTTCCTGCGGCGATCACGGGAAATACTACTTTCTGTGTTGGACTTACAACCACACTAAGTGATGCATTCGCAGGTGGTACCTGGAGTAGTGGGAACCTGAGTGTCGCGATCACGACCTCCGGTACGGGTATTGTTTCTGGTGTATCGGCAGGCACTGCCAATATCACCTATTCACTTTCTACCGGCTGCCTGACGTACACGACAGTAACAGTTAATACGCTGGCCGGCATCAGTGGTAATACTTTCGTATGCTCGGGTCATACATCACTGCTTAGCGATGCCAGCGGAACGGGAATATGGAGCAGTACTAATCCTGCTGTCGCGACCATTGGATCGACTACAGGTATTGTCACCGGTGGCGCGTCGGGAACTGCAACTATATCTTTTGTTCTAAGTGCGGGATGCGTTACAACGACGGTGGTCACGATCAATTCGTTGCCTTTGCCGATAACGGGAATACGTACTGTGTGTGCAGGATTGACAACGAGCCTGAGCGATGCATCGGCAGGTGGTGACTGGACGAGCGGTAATACGTCCGTTGCAACGATTGACGGATCAACCGGAACAGTAGTAGGTGTTTCGTCAGGGACTACGTTAATTACGTACACCATTGGCACCGGCTGCGCCATATCTGCGGCCGTAACTGTAAATCCATTGCCTGAAGCGATAGGAGGCGATATGGAAATATGCCATGGACTAACAACAGTTCTAACTAATATTTCAGACGGCGGGAGCTGGAGCAGTGGAAGTCCGTCTACCGCAAGTATAGGCGCAATTACGGGAATATTGACCGGTACAGGCACCGGCACTGCGAACATTACTTATACGTTGCCTACAGGCTGCCTGATCGCTGCAACAGTGACGGTAGATCCACTTCCTGCTTCGATAACGGGGACTGCGCGCATATGTGCCGGTTTCTCAACAAGCCTCAGCGATGCGGCCCCCGGTGGCACGTGGAGCAGTACAGGATTGGGTGGTGTCCTGGTGGTAGATGGCAGTACCGGCATTGTGTCAGGTATTGCAGCAGGAACGGCTATCATTACTTATACTTTGCCTACAGGTTGTATTGCAACTATAGTATTCACGGCCGATCCTTTGCCGGCTGCTATTTCCGGAGTTACTAATGTTTGTGTTGGACTGACTACCAGTCTGAGTGATGCATCATCCGGCGGAACATGGACGAGCAGTGTCCCGTCTACTGCGGCTATCAGTGGGTTAACTGGTGTTGTTTCCGGTCTGCTTGCCGGTACGGCTGTTATTAGTTATACGCTGCCTACCGGTTGCTATATCACAACCGGTTTTACAGTCAATCCTTTGCCGGTGGGTATCAGCGGAGCGCGAAGTGTATGCCTCGGGCTTACTACTAATCTGACAGATGCGTCATCGGGCGGTACCTGGGCCAGTGGATCTCCCGGGATCGCCAGTATCGGTTCGGTTAGCGGAGTTGTGACCGGGGTCGCGCCGGGGATTACTACGATAACCTATACCTTAGCGACCGGGTGCATTACGCTCATTTCATTCACCGTTAATTCCTTACCCGCGGCAGTAACCGGTCCGCCGGATGTTTGTGCCGGACTTACCGTCACAATGAGTGATATAACTGCGGGTGGAAGCTGGAGCTCTGGCTCTGCCGGCATTGCGACTATCGGGTCCGGTACCGGAGTTGTCACCGGTGTGTCTGCCGGCAGCACAGCTATTACCTATACCTTGAATACCGGCTGTATCAATACGATAACCATCACGGTCAATCCGGTGCCTGCGATGATCGCCGGGGTGCCATCCATCTGTGCAGGTATGACAACCACGTATACAAACGACACTGCGGGGGGCATATGGACCTCTGGCGCCCCCGGTATTGCGGCCATTGGTGCAGGCACGGGGGTCATTACGGGATCGACGGCCGGTGTCGCTGGTATTACTTATACTTTGAGCACGGGTTGTCTTGCGGCTACCACAATTACTGTTAATCCGCTGCCTGCAGCGATAAGCGGAGTTATGACTGTGTGTGCGGGATCAACAACCGGACTTTTTGATATATCGGGTGGCGGCTCATGGAGCAGCTCTGCGCCGGGAGTGGCCGTTGTAGGAAGTTCAGGACTCGTGACCGGTGTATCCGCAGGCACGGCAATAATTACTTACCAGTTGCCTACAGGGTGTCGCAGCACAGCGATTGTTACCGTCAATCCATTGCCTGCGCCTATTTCTGGTGCAGGGAGTGTGTGTACCGGGAGCTCAGTGACCCTCAGTGATATTACTACGGGTGGCACCTGGAGCATTTCGTCTTCCGGCGGCATTGCAACAATCGGCAGCACTACGGGTGTTGTAACAGGTGTTGCTGCCGGATCCACGATAGTCACGTATAAGATTTCGACAGGCTGCATGGTTGTTTTCACGGAAACCGTACTTGCATCACCGTTCCCGATAACCGGAACGCTTACAGTTTGTGTTGGGCTGACGTCAAATCTCAGCAGTGCCACAGCTTCGGGAGCATGGACGAGTACCAGTCCCACAATTGCTAGTATTAACGGAACGACAGGTACAGTTACAGGCGTGTCACCAGGTACAAGCATTTTAACGTATGCTTTGGGCAGCGGATGCCTTATTACGGCTGTTGTGACTGTAAATCCTCTGCCAACTTCAATTCTGGGACCGTCGGTCATATGTACCGGGCAGAGTTTTATTCTAACTGATGATACACCTGGCGGCCACTGGAGCTCAGGCCCTCCCGGCGTAGCAACCGTGAATACCATTACTGGTTTGCTTGTGGGTGTAAGCGCAGGGACAACAATTGTTACATATACCTTGCCAACGAGTTGTGTTGCAACAATGGGGCTTACTGTCAATCCTTCGCCGGTGGCCATTGCGGGTCTCAACCATGTTTGCGCTGGCGCAGGAACCATACTGACCGACGGTACGACAGGCGGCACCTGGAGCAGCAGCAATGTGGCAATTGCAACGATAGGGTCCGGAACGGGATTGGTAAGTGGTTTGTCTGCAGGCACTGTGACATTTTCTTATTCTTTGCTCACCGGTTGCAAAGCAACTATGTTATTTACTGTTAGTCCGTTGCCATCTGTTATTGCCGGCAACCGGAGCATTTGCCTGAGCGCAACATCTGCGCTTAGCGACACACTCACCGGCGGAACGTGGAGCATTGCACCGACCTCTATAGCAACGATCAACGCCATAACCGGAGTTGCAACCGGGCTGGCGCTCGGAACTGCCGCAGTTACCTATACGCTTCCTACAGGGTGTACTACAACAGCTATCGTAACTGTAAATCCTTATCCGGTAGCAATTGTAGGACCATCGCTCGTTTGCCAGGGGTACTCCATTTCGTTAACGGATGCCTCTACCGGCGGTACGTGGAGCAGTAGCAATCCGGGTGTTGGCAGCGTAGCTCCTGGAGCAGGTGTCCTGACAGGTGTATCCGGCGGTTCCGTTACTATTACCTATACACAGTTCACCGGCTGTTTCGTGACAAAGAATGTTACAGTAAATCCACTATATCCCATATCCGGCAGCACGAGCTTGTGCGTAGGTTCGGGATATACATTCAGTGATCTTGCTCCCGGCGGCACCTGGAGTAGTGGGACAACTACTGTGGCAACTATTGGTTCAGGAGCCGGCGCGGCTACTGCGGTAGCATCCGGTATCACATTGATCTCGTATAGCCTGCCCAGTGGGTGCAGCGCCGTTACTGTTGTTACGGTACATGCGTTGCCAGCATCTTTTGACATGACCGGCGGCGGAAACTATTGTTCGGGTGGAACGGGCCTTTTTGTGGGCCTCAATGGTTCAGAGACCGGCACGGGCTACTTTTTGTACCGGGATACCTCCTTTGTGACCATGCAGGGCGGTACCGGCGGTGCGCTGCTTTACGGACCATTTACGGCAGCCGGAACTTATACCGTCGTTGCAATTAATTCAATTACTGGTTGTACCCGCAATATGTCGGGCAGTGCTGTCATCGGCATCACGCCGATTGCCGCACCATCTGTTACGGTTACTACCAGCATCGGGGATACAGTTTGCCAGGGGAGCCTGGCAATATTCAGAGCCGTCCCGGTTTTAGGAGGGAGCGCCCCGACCTATCATTGGTTTGTAAACGGTATCAGCGTAAGCGCTACAGGCCCTGATAGTACTTATACATATATACCCTTTAATGGAGACGTTGTATCCGTTTTCATGATCAGTTCCGCTGTTTGTGTCACTCCAGCCTCAGCACGGGACTCTTTTACCGTGACGACGACGCCCAATCTTACACCCTCTGTAAGCATATCCATCAGTCCCGGTGACTCAGTTTGTGCAACCTTACCGGTTACCATCGTCCCCGATCCTGTGAATGGCGGGAGTGCACCAGCCTACAGGTGGGTAAAGAATGGCATCGGCGCCGGGTGGGGGAGTACCTATACATTTGTGCCGGCTAATGGCGACAATATTTTCTGCGTAATGCATAGCAATTATCAATGCCTTGTGATCGATTCTACGTATAGTACTAATAATATAAATGTTACTGTGGTGCCGTTGCTTAGTCCGGCGGTAAGCGTAACTGCATATCCCGGTGTGAATTTAACGCCCGGACAGGCAGATACTTTGATCGCATTGGTAACCGGTGGCGGAACCGGTATCACCTATCAGTGGTCGATCAATGGGATTGCTGTTCCAGGAGCCACATCGGACACATTTATCAGCAGTAGTTTTACAAATAATGATACAATTATATGTGTGATCTCCGGTGACAGCTATTGCGGGATTGTACATGGAACTGGCGGAGTTATTATCAATATAGATGAAACGGCAGTACAACAGACGTCCGGTGGACTGAACGGTATTAAGCTTGTACCGAATCCTAATACAGGGACATTTAATATTACCGGCAGGCTCAGCCTGGGCCAAAGCGAAGTTGAGCTGGAGATAACGGATGTGCTAGGGCACGTTGTATATAAAAAATCAATACTGTTTTCAGGTGGCAGTATTAATGAAAGAATAGAATTAGACAATTCTTTTGCCAACGGCATGTATATTTTGCGCCTTTCGTCAAAAGATCAACCCGGATTCCCCGCAGCGGTGCAGTCTCTTTTCCATTTCGTAGTGACGAGGTGATTTTTTTGTCTTATTTTCTGCCGATGACGCCAATTAGTATAAGGGTTTTTCTGCTAATATTGTGGTTCCATTAGCAGTGAACAAAATATTTTTTTAAAAAAATTGGGGTGTATCGGTAATATACTGCTGTTAATTGAGTATTTTTCGGCATTATTTCATAAACTATATTGATATGAGATCAGGATTTTTATACACATTACAGGCGGATAACAAACCCAGAGTTAATAAATTCCGGCTGAAGAGCTTGCTTTTTTTCGTGGTGGTGCTACTTTTCGGTAGCCAGATACGTGCATTAGCTACCGCGCCATTTTTCGTTGGCGGCAGTCCCCGGTACCTAACAGTTTGCCCGAAAGATACTGTGGACATTGGTTATTTATTGACCGCAACAGATACAGATCCGGACCAGACCCTGATCTGGTCAATTGCAGCAAACCCTTTTAACGGTTCTGTTTTAGGTTTAGACGCAACTGCGCCTTCTGGAGTTGCGGTAACCCCAACAGGTGTACGATACATTGTTGATTCAGGCGCTACCAACGACCTTATACAGATATCTGTAGATGATGGGAGTCAAAATCCGGCGATTGTGACAATTTTCGTTACAGTTACCCAACATCCATCTTTAAAGCTGGGTGCAAATCCTGCAGTGTGTGCCGGTGATACGGTAGCCTTTCTTTCTTACGATTCGCTTCAATATGTAGGTCCGGATACGGCTCGTTTTACTGTAGCTGGTTTTAATTCATGGACTGTTCCTACGGGAGTGGACAGTATACATTTTGATGTGCAGGGAGCACGTGGCGGACGTCAGAATGCTACCCCTCCTCCATATGCGCCTGGCGCTGGTGGCAGGGTGCAAGGCACGCTTTTGGTTACTCCGGGTCAATCTTTAGATATCATCGTTGGTGGTGTTGGCGGTGATGGCGCTCCGGGCGGAGCTGCGGGTGGATTTAATGGTGGTGGCGCGACCTCATTCTATGTTTACGGCAGTGGCGGCGGCGGCGGCGGTTCCTCTGATATCTGGAACAGCGGTACCCCGTTGGTTATTGCAGGCGGCGGCGGTGGCGACGGATGGGATTCTACCGGCACACGCGCAGGCGGTTCCGGTGGCGGACTTACCGGCGGCAGCAGCGCTACTAACGGCGGGGGCTCTCTATCAAATTATTCTGCAGGCGGCTCCCAGGCAGCAGGTGGAGCAGGTGCTACTTACCCGGGATGGCCATCGGGCAGTGACGGAATAGCCTACCAGGGTGGTGATGGCAGCAGCCAGGGCATTTCAGGTGGCGGCGGTGGCGGCTACTTTGGCGGCGGCGGCGGCGTTTGGACCGGCGGCGGCGGCGGATCATCTTATACCAATGCGGGCTTAGTTCCTTCTTTTACGCATACCCAGGGTTATGACACAAGTGGTGGAAGGATCACACTTACTTACAATATACCGGGCACATACAGCATTGTGTGGAGCGCGGCTGCGCATACTGCAGGTTTTGCAGACGTTACTGGTACGATGGCTCCTTCTCCTTTTAAACTGGTTGTTCCATCGGCCGCCCCATCGGCTGTTTATTCGGCGACACTCACGGTAAGCTCTACTGCTTGTATGAGTGCTATGAATACATTTAATGTGACGGTGAACCCAATTCCTTTTGTCAACGTGGTGGATAGTCAATCGGTATGTAATGGTGATTCAACAGAAGATGTCACTTTCGCAGGTGGGCCGTTAGCGCCAACGTTTAACTGGGTCAATGATAACCCCGATATTGGCCTTCCGGTAAACGGCACCGGGAAAATTGCAAAATTTTTGCCAATTAATCCATTTACATATCCAGTTGTGGCTACTATAATAGTAACTCCAACAGAAAATGGTTGTATCGGTGCTTCGCGCACCTTTACTATCACCGACAAGCCGATACCTGTGCTTAACAGTACGCTGACACCACCGGCTATCTGCGATAGCACACTTTTCCATTATGAACCTACCAGTGCAACAGCAAGTACTGAGTATACATGGAGCCGTGCAACAGTTGCCGGGGTAGCTAATACGGCGACAAGTGGCACTAATAACATAGATGAAACACTGGATAATACAGTGAATTTTTCTGTACCAGTTGTTTATGAATACATTCTTAATTTTCAAGGTTGCATGGATACACAGAATGTTACCGTGAATGTATACCCAACCCCAATTCTTACCAGCGCACATTCTGCTGTAATATGCAGCGAAACGGAATTTGATTATACTCCGGAATCTAATGTTGAAAGCGCTGTTTCTACCTGGAGCCGAGAAACTGTACCCGGTATCAGCAATATTGGAATGTCTGGCTCAGGCAATCCAGGGGAAGTTCTTATCAATACTACAGACTCTGCTGTTGTAACAGATTACGTTTTCACGCTCACAGTAAGTGATGGCGGGACCACTTGTAGTTACACTCAGGATGTGACTCTGACAGTCAATCCGACCCCAATGTTAAATACACCCTTGATCGCAGGCGCTAATTGCACACGTGATACATTTACTTATGTTCCGGGAAGCACTACTATAGGCACAGGGTTTACGTGGACACGTGATACGACGGAGGGACTGACGAACAGCCCGGCAAGCGACAGCGGTATTATTCATGAGCTGCTGGTGAATCCAGGTGCAGATCCGGTGATCGTTACGTATACTTATTCGCTTACAGCTAGCGGTTGCTCCCATCTGCAGAGTGTAACGGATACTGTTAAACCAACACCAATGCTGTCGAGCACACTTACGCCGGATTCTATATGTAGTAATACATTGTTCGCATATTCCGCCCTGAGCAATACGGCAGGCACTTCTTTTGCATGGGTAAGAGACTCGATAAGTGGCATTGTTGAGAGCGCAGACTCTGCGATGAGCGCCGTGGTAAGTGAAATACTGATCAACAGCACTGCCGGCATTATCCCGGTTATATATAGGTATACACTTACTGCAGAAGGTTGCGCGAACACTCAAAATGTAACGGTTAATGTAAATCCGACACCTGTGTTGAGCAATAATCCGTCTGTTGCAACAATATGCGATAATACGTTCTTCAACTACACGCCGACGAGCGGAACAAGCGGAGCAATTTATTCCTGGACGCGCCTATACGTTCCCGGCGTTGCGAATTTCACCGCATCCGGTACCGGTACTGATGGTGTGATAAATGATTCGCTCAACAACACAACGTATGTTAATGTTGATGTTACCTATACTTATGTTATCACTGCAAATGGTTGCACCAATACAGAAGATGTGACACTTACTGTTCATCCTGATCCGAAATTGAATACAGACTCCACAGCGGTAACATGCAGTGGCGCTATGTTCGAATATTATCCTGATAGTTATACACCGACCACAACATTTACCTGGAGCAACCCGGTTGTACCAGGCGTAACTCCGACCGGTGTAAGTGATTCCGGCTTTATCAGCGGTGTGCTGACCAGCACTTTGACTACTGCCGCTGAAGTGGTTTATACTTATACTCTGACAGCGTACGGATGTACAAATACGCAAACGCTCATAGTTACGGTTAATCCTTCACCACTGGAAACTGCGATCACCGTGCATCCATCGGGCAATGAATGTGATAATACTATGTATCAGAATTTTGGAGCCGCGGTGCCTCCGCCGGCAGGTGTACATTACAACTGGGTTGCAGAGAATGGTGAAGTATGGGCTATCGGCGAAAGCGGGCAGTACTGCATCGTCAATTTCACTACACCGGGTAATGCACTTGTTTACCTGCTGATAAACAACATTTCAACAGGCTGCGGCATCAATAGTCCGTTCCCTGTAACAGTGAGCACAGCACCGAATATCAATCCTGAGGTGATCTATTTCAATGGCCAGTTCATCTGCAAGGATGCGGATGTTGATAATTACCAGTGGGGTTATGATGATAAGGTTAACATTGATTCTACTGCGATCATTGGTGCCAATGATCAGAACTATGCTATAGCCGCACCAGATACTATAAACAAATGGTATTGGGTGATCACCAATCGCGGAGGATGTACGCAGAAAACTTATTTCAGGACCCCTGGTACAACAAACGGAATTTACAACGTGAATGCAGGCCAGCTTGAAATGAAGGTTTATCCTAACCCGGCGGCACAGTTCATTAATGTGGAATTGCTCAACATTGGCACAGGTAGCGTAAATATCGCGGTGACAAATATGCTTGGACAAAATGTGAGCAGCATGACGGCAACAGATAACAAGGCGAAAATAGACGTAGCCGGCCTACCGGTTGGTTGCTACATGGTCGATTGCTATCGCGATGGTATTAAAATAGCTACTGCCAAGTTTATTAAAAACTAAACATCAACATTTAAAAGCGCATAAATGAAAAAATTACTTTTCCTGTTGATAGCAGCCAATGGAATGTTATCAGCCTCTGCACAGACTAAGGATTCAACCAGGAAGCAATATCAGAATGATGAGCTTATGCGGAACTGGTCGATAGATCTGAACCTGCTGGGTGGCGTGCTTACAAGGGATCTGACGACCGGCAGCTCGATCGGCAATTATCTGAATGCTTTGGGTGATGCAAACCTGGGCAACCTGAAGTTCACCAACGGGATGTCTTATGGGTTTGACGCCCAACTGGGTTATTTCTTCAACAACAGCAAGCATTTTGGTATCGGCCTGGGTTTTATGTACCTGGCGCAGAGTGGGGATGCTACGCTGGATAATTTCCATGTGCAGTACCAGTCTACTGATAACCTTAATGAAATATCCAGGCAGATAATCACTGCGAACCAACCGGTAAAAGAGGAGTTGAAGATCACGAATATGAACATTCCGTTGGTATTGAAGTATAAAGCCAGGTTCTCTAAAAGATTTGGCTTTACTGCCGATCTCGGTGTTTTGTATAATGTGAGCATTAAGAATGAGTATAAGACCAATGCGACCTTCGACTACGAAGAAATAGTGCAACATGTTACTACTGCAAGTGGCAGTACCATTACAGTGTATGATAACGCACTTACGCCGGCAAGCACAGATCTCCAGATCACAAAGAGCCACTTTAATGCTACTACCCACCCCGATGGGCAATCGATGCAACAGTATTTTTTGGCTCAAAATGCACTCGGATATAACGTAGGTCTCGGCATGGCGCCAACTAATAAGTCGGGCACTGCATCATATACCCGTGGTAATCTTGGGTTTATTGTGAGGCCAGCGCTTAACTATTTCTTTTCTGATAACGTAGCCCTTACAGTTGGCGCATATTTTATTTACCAGCCATTTAATAATACCCCGGTTAACAGCTATCGCCTTACCGATAAAGTTGGTGATTATAGTTCTGTGATCAACAATGTGACCAAGAGTAATGATATGTCTTATGGCGGCAGCCTTGGTATCCGTATCCTGTTTGGCGGCAAGAAAGCGGCTCCGATCGTGCTTGCACAGGAGTCGGCGGATCCTTCAGCGTGCGGAGCAGCAGATGGCAGCATCACGTTGCGTGGATTGCCTCCGGCAAAACCGGTAATAGTGAGCTATTCACTGGATGGCAAGGCCGGCAGCCCGGTTACTATGGTTGCTGAAGCTAACGGAAGCGTGAAGCTTGCTAAACTTGGAGCGGGCACTTACTCAAATATATCTACAACTATCGGAAAGCGTCATATAGACGGCACACCTGTAACGTTGACCAATCCTCCGTTGAATATCTTTGAAACAACAACAAACCCAACTGCAAATGATGCCTGCGACGGAACAATAACTATCGGCGGACTGAAAGCAGGTCAAAAAGTGAAGATCACTTATAATTTCAACGGATCACCAAAGTCTCCCTATACAGGTATAGTAGGTTCTAATAATGCAGTTATTCTCTCCAGCCTTTGTCCCGGTGCATACACCAACATCGTCGCAAGTGTGAATGACTGTAAGGGTAATGGTAATGACGTAACGCTTGCTGTTCCACCACCTCCGCCAGCGCCAGTGGAATCAAATAACGGCGGGGCGAAACAGCCGCTTGCCGATATAACAGCTCCGATCCTGTTTGAATTCGGCAAAACAGCCATTCATCCGTCTTCTTATCCAATATTGGAAAATGCAGTATTGGAAGTTGGCAGGAACGATAATTTATACATTATATGTGAAGGCCATACCGACAGCAGAGGTACCGTTCAGGCAAACGAACTGTTGTCGTTCAGGCGTGCACAGGTAGTTAAAAGGTACCTCATAAAACTAGGTATAAGCGCAGACAAGATCATTGCAGTAGGGCGTGGGGCGAGGATGCCGATCGCAACCAATGAGACTCCGGAAGGTCGCGCCAAAAACCGCAGGGTTGTAATGACTCTTAACGAACGCAATAAGTAGAATTATTTAGGTATATGTTATGGATAAGGCTGTTACGTAAAAGTAGCAGCCTTTTTCGTTTGGTAGCCAGCGTGCTCAGGCTAGCCCATGTAGCGGCCAAATACCCGTTAAACGGGTGATATAATATCTTGGACAATAGTTACTTTTGTTATTATTAGCCACACACAAAATGATGAAATTTTTTTCTGCTTTACCGGTAGCGTTATTGCTTGCTACCTCAACTTTTGCCCAAAATGACGGTTTGAAGCTGACTATGGATACACTTACCGTCTCTGCCACCGCAGGAGCCCCTGTTTACCGGGCATCGGCTACAAGGGTTTGGGATATAAAGCATACGCGTGTTGCATTGACATTTAACTGGAATGAGAAGACCGCCAATGTACACGAATGGATAAAACTGCGACCGTACTTCTATGCGACAGATACCCTGGAGCTTGACGCAAAAGATTTGCGTATAGATAGTGTGATGCTAGTGGGTAAAAAGGGAAATACCTCGCTAAAATATTCCTACCAAAAGAATCAACTTAAGATAACTTTTACGATGAAGTACAAAATGAATGACACGGTTGAGCTGTATCTCGTTTATACGGCTACGCCCTATGCTACACCAACCGGTGGCAGCGGTGCCATTACAGATGACAGGGGATTGTATTTTATTAATACGGACAATCGTGTGCCAAACAAACCGGCTCAAATATGGACACAGGGAGAATCAGAATCCAATTCCCACTGGATGATCACGATCGATAAGCCTAATACACGATTTACAACACAGATAGAACTGACAGTGCCGGATGCTATGACAACTCTGAGCAATGGCGCCATGGTAAGGCAATCGCATGGCAAAACCGGCATGCGTACCGATACCTGGAGGATGAATATGCCGATTCAGGCGTATGCTGTGATGTTTGCCATCGGGAAATATAGCATAGTGAAAGATCACTGGAAGAATAAAGAGGTGAATTACTATGTGGAGCCACAGTATGAGCCATATGCAAAACTGATGTTTAACCATACTACCGAGATGATGGATTTTTTCTCACAACGGACCGGTGTTCCTTATCCATGGAATAAGTATGACCAGGTGGTAGTGAGGGACTATGTTTCCGGCGCAATGGAAAATACCACGGCTTCCCTGTTTGGTGAATTTATGAACCAGAATGCGAGAGAAATAGCAGATGGTAATTCAGAAGATGTTGTTTCACATGAACTGTTCCATATGTGGTTTGGTGACTATGTTACCGCTGAGTCGTGGACAAATGTTACTGTGAATGAATCCTTTGCCAATTATGGTGAGCAGTTGTGGCGCGCCTATAAGTATGGTAAAGCATCGGGAGACGAGCTTGCGTTCAACGACCTGCAGACATACCTCGCAGTGTCGCAGGCAAACGATCCGCAACTTGTGCGTTTTTATTACGACAGCCGGGAAGAAGTGTTTGATGCGATCTCTTACAACAAAGGCGGTGCCACGCTCAGGTATATGAACAGCCTTATGGGAGACGACGCATTTGACCGGTCTATGAATATTTATCTCACCAGGAATGCGCTTCGTTCCGGCGAGGCGCACAACTGGCGCCTGGCGGTGGAAGAAGTGACCGGGCAGGACTGGAACTGGTTTTTCAACCAATGGTATTATCATGCCGGACATCCTGTGCTGAGAGTTGCCTACAATTATAACGATACCACCCAGAAGCTAATGGTAACTGTAACACAGGCACAAAGTGAGTCGCAGAGCGACAGTGCATTTCTATACCAGTTACCGCTGAAAACCGCGGTGATCTATGGAAATGAAAAAGCCATTATTGACTGGAACATCAACAAGATGAAGGAAACATTTGTTTATGACTACAAGTCAAATATACGCCCGGTAATTGTTCCTGACTGCAACCATGTATTGCCGGGAGAGCTGAAAGATGGTAAAAAGCCTGCCCAGTGGCTGGTGCAATACCTGAAGAGCAATGATTTTATTGGCAGGAGACTAGCCGTTTCTGCTGCGGGACGGCTTACGTCAGATTCTGTTTCGCAGGTTATTCTTACACTTGCGTTGGACGACAGCCTGTACAGTATCAGGCGGCATGCACTTGTGCAGTTGCAGAGCATACAGAGTGATAAGCTGCATAAAAAATGGATGGCAAAAGTGATAGCGATGGCAACCGGAGACAATAATAACAAAGTGCGCGCAGAAGCTTTTGATGTGCTGGGAAGCTGGAAGGCGAACCAGGCAAAGTCAAATATGCTGGCAGTGTTGTACGACAGCTCTTACGCAGTAGCGGGCAACGCCCTGGAGGCGCTCAACAAAATCGACAAGGATACCGCCTATATACTCGCCAAGAAGCTGCTTGCTACCGATCCAAGAGCATCCCTGGATTCTAAGATATGGGGTATTATCGGCAGGAAAGGAGCAGATGAAGACATTGTCCTTATTGAGAAGAAAGCTCCATTTGTGTTAGGTGCTGCTAAAAGATTCCCGTTTGCTATTTGCCTTAATAACTACCTGAGAACAGTAAGCAGCGAAGCGTCCTTCAAAAGAGGAGTTGAAGTTTATGCAACGATGGTGACCAATGAAAGTATGAAGCAGACCAGGACAATGCTTGGTGGCTTCCTGTTCAATGTTGGCGCCGATCAGAAGAGCGGAACTAAGTCGGAAAATAAAGAAGAGGCGGCAGCAGCACAGCGGAAAATGGACATAGTAAAGGCTGCGCTTGATAAGGTTGTTGCTGCTGAAAAAGATCCCGAGGTACAGAAGGACTATAAAAAGATGTTGAAGGACACGTTTGAATAATCAGGAATTCGGGATTGACCTTTCGGAATTTGTATGTTGTTAGTTCCCGTTCCTGGTCATGTCTGGTTTTTCGTAGCGAAAGACTCTTTTGTTTAGGCTCCAGGGCGGAGCATGATATAACAAGAACATAGGCTCCGTAGACGGAGAATATCAGTCTTGCATATGAGTGATGCACTTTCGTTATTTCCTATAATATTACCATTATTAAATTGCTTTTCCTTTCGGCTAAACTTTATCTTTGTTTCGTCAGTATGCCGCTAGTAAAAGATAAAGTTATTGTTATTACGGGAGGTTCGTCCGGCATAGGGAGGGCGCTTGCGGCGGCTGCATTGGAACATGGGGCAAAGGTAGCAGTATGTGGCCGCAACCTGGAAAAGCTACAGGGTAATTTTATCGCCACCGACAACCTGTTCTGTTTTAAAGCTGATGTAGTCAGCGAAGCTGATTGCAAGGCATTCATCGCGGCCGTTGAACAAAAGTGGGGCGGGGTAGATGTGCTGGTTAATAACGCAGGTATCAGCATGCGTGCTTTGTTCCAGGATGTGGATCTGTCAGTAATTAAAGAACTGATCGATGTGAACTTCTGGGGTATGGTGTATTGTACTAAGTATGTATTACCATCGGTATTGGCACGTAAGGGTGTGATAGTGGGGATATCATCGGTAGCTGGCTACAGAGGCCTCCCGGGACGCACAGGTTATTCTGCATCAAAATTTGCGATGCAGGGATTCCTGGAAGCGCTGCGCACTGAACTGCTGTATTCCGGAACACACGTGATGTGGGTGTCTCCCGGGTTTACTGCATCCAATATCCGGAATGTGGCGCGCAGCAGTGACGGTTCCGCTCAGGCGGAAACGCCGCTTGACGAGCAAAAGCTGATGACGGCGGAAGAATGTGCACACATCATTCTAAAGGGAATCGAAAAGCGGAAGCGTACGATAGTGATGACCCGGCAAGGGAAACTAGCGGTATGGCTTAATAAATTGTTCCCGGGCCTCGCCGACCGGCTGGTTTACAAACATTTCCTCAACGAGCCGGATTCACCACTTAAGAAATTTCATTAACCGGTAGTTGAACTCTATTAATAAATAGGGCAGCTATCCTTTTTTTGCACTATTTTTATGTATATTTTTTACTTATGCGCTACGTAACCCGTACCCTGATTTTAGCATGTGTACTGCTGGCTTCAACTTCCGCAAATGCCCAGTCCACCATATATCTTCCTGATACTACCGTTAAGGTTTTTGCGAATGGCAATGAGCAAACGCTTGGCTGGTGCGGAGGGTTCAACAATCCGCAATTCACGATGGGTGATCTGAATCATGACGGCCTGCCGGATCTTGTGGTCTTTGAGAATAACAACAGCTTGCGCACCTTCATCAATAAAGGCAGTGCTGGTCAGCCCAATTACAGGTATGCACCTGAATATGCATTGAACTTTCCTGCTTTATATAATTTTGTAGTACTCACCGATTATAACCGGGACGGCATACCCGATCTTTATCATCAGGGTTCTTATGGTTTTGCAGTATACAGAGGGTACTATAATGCAAAAAATCAGCTTTGCTTTACATTTTATGAAGATATTTTTTACTCTAATTACCCCGCAACACATGGCCCTGCTAATGCATTCAACAATCCCGGGGATATTCCGGGAATAGTAGATGTGGATAGTGACGGTGATATTGACATCGTATCGTATGATATAAACGGTGGCTGGATGAACTATTACCGGAACATGCAGGTAGAGCGAGGCTTGCCTGCAGATACGATACGCATGGAGTTATGGGATCTCTGCTGGGGCAAAGTATACCAGGGGTTCTGGCGCACGCATACCCTGCAGCAGAATTGTGATGCCAATAATGCCGGGTTGATAAGGAATCCCGGAAGCGGTGGCATGGAAGACAGGAGAACTCACCAGGGTAACACGCCATGCTTGTTTGACTATGACCTGGATGGCGACTATGATTATCTCGACGGTAGCATATCCTTTAATGAGATGACCTTTCTGAGAAACGGAAGGATACCTTACAATTCATCGGGGCCTGATACGATGATGTACCAGGACACTACATGGCAAAACTCAGGTACGGGTGGCACGTCAATTAATTTGTCCATTTTTCCGGCAGCTTACAATATAGACATAGACCAGGATGGCAAAAAAGATATATTGGTTGCTCCAAATTTCGGTGCGAGCAGCATGAACCACAAGAATATCTGGTTTTATAAGAACTTATCTACACCGGGTTCACCCAGCTGGTTATTTCAATCTGATTCATTCCTTGTCGATGAGTCCATTGACCTAGGTACTGCAGCATATCCCACGCTTTTCGATTATAACAAAGATGGCAAGCTTGATCTTATTGTTGGCTCATCCGGCTTCCGGCAGCCTAGCGGATTGTTGCGTAGTAAAATGTCTTATTACCAGAATACCGGCACCGTGTCTCACCCGGTTTTTACACGGCAAAATACGGACCTGCTGGGCACTTTTGCAAATAACTTTGTTGGTGCGGCTCCTGCAACCGGCGATATAGATAACGATGGTAAAGCCGATATGATCATCGGACACACCGATGGCAGGCTTACCTATTACAAAAATATGGCTGCTAGTAACACAGTGACGCCCGACTGGCAACTTACAGAGCTTGTGCTCACGGACATGAATGGCGACACTATAAACAGCGGCGGCTATTCGGCTCCCTTCATTTATGACCTGGATAAAGATGGTAAGCCGGACTTAATAATAGGCTGCCTTTACGGTACACTAAGCTACTACCAGAATGTGAGCACAACTCCCGGTGTGATTAGGTTGAAACTGATAACGGAACAGCTTGGCCAGGTAAAAGTAGATCCTATACATTCTTTTGAGAACTATAGCACACCCTACTTTGGCAGAATTGATAGTACAGGTGTTGATTACCTGCTTATTGGCAGCGGTTCGGGAAATATTTATCAGTATACCGGGTTTCAAAGTGGTGACACTGCGGCAACTTACACTTTAGTGAACGGTCATTACTCTTTTATCGATACTATCCACAATCTATATAACCATATGGGCGACGGGCTTGGTGGTGTATATTCAAACCATCGCTCTGCGCCTGTTGTAGGAGACATAATAGGTGACGGAAGCTATGAAATGCTGGTGGGCGAACAAAAAGGAGGAATAGCGCTTTATAAGTTTAAATTTAATGCCGAGTATACGCCTGAGATCGGAAATGAGCAAGGTAAGGTGAATGTATATCCCAATCCCGCTAACGATATGCTGACAGTATCATGGAGCGGAGTATCGGAGCCTGATGTGCAGGTAAACATCCTTAACATGGAGGGGCAGTACCTGTATACCTCTGCGGTGCCCTCATCATTGAATCACGCGGGCATTTCTCTGTCCATGTTGCCATCCGGCATGTATATATGTGTATTACAAAGTGGTGTGAACAGGTATTACAATAAGTTTACGGTGATCAGGTAATTTTTGCGGATATCCAGATCGGATCAGGTAGAGAGGCACTCTACCTGTTTCTGTTTTTAATGGGACAATGTGGCTAAAAATATTTGCCTTCTTTCAGGTATTCGCTCACGTATTCCTTCACACCGGCCTCAAGTGAATAGAAAGGTTCGTTGTAGCCAGCTTGGCGTAGTTTATTCATATCCGCCTCGGTGAAGTACTGGTATTTGTCGCGGATGTCTATTGGCGTGTCTACGTATACTATTTGTTCGGGTATTTCTAATGTGTCAAATATCGCTTTTACGAGGTCTTTGAACGTGCGCGCCTTGCCAGTGCCACAGTTGTACAGGCCACTGGCGGGTTGGTTTTGCATCAGCCACAAGCATATGTTTACGACATCTTTTACATAAATGAAGTCACGTATCTGCTCTCCGTCTTTATAGGCAGGGTTGTGAGATCGGAACAGCTTTACTTCGCCTTTTTCTCTTACCTGGTTGAATGCGTGGAAAATTACGGATGCCATCCGTCCCTTGTGATATTCGTTGGGGCCAAAAACATTAAAGAATTTAAGTCCGGCCCAAAACGGGGGTGTATTCTTCTGTTCCAGCGCCCAGATATCAAACTCATTTTTGGAAACGCCATATGGATTTAACGGATGCAGTTTTGCCGCAATGTCATGGTGATCAACATAGCCATGCTCGCCATTGCCATATGTGGCTGCCGACGAGGCATAAACAAGGGGTATATTATTTGCGGTACAGAGATCCCAAATTCGTTTAGAATAATCAAGGTTCCATTTTTTATGAACCTCGTAATCCATTTCGGTGGTGTCCGTACGGGCGCCAAGATGAAATACATACGTCATAAATCCTGGATGTGCCTGCTCCCAATCAAAGAATTGTTCGCGGTGTATTTTGTGCAGGAATTTTTTGCCGGATAGATTAGCAGATTTATGCTCATCAGAGAAGTCGTCAACCAGCACCAACCGCTCATATCCGAGACGGTTCAGGTAACCCACAAGGTAGCTGCCAATAAAACCAGCAGCGCCTGTTACGGCAATCACATCATTATGTTCCATTTCCACAGGGGTAGGTATTACTTGGCGCTTTTTTCAGCTTCCTTTGTTTCCGTCTCGTGCTCAGCTTTTTGGTGTTCTTCCGCTTTGCTCTCGCTTTTTTCGTGGCCATGTGTTGCATGCATTTCAGAAGCTTCTTTGCCTTTACCTTCCCCTTCGCCTTCCCCAGCGCTTTCTACCTGGATGAAATTAAGAGCGGCAATGAAAAGTCCGACGATAATAATTACCAGCCAGAAAGAATTCTTGAAAGATATTATGGTCTTATTTTCCGTTGATTGTCCGTGATTTGTATCGTGGCTCATGAGTTACTTTTTTTCGTTGTGCAAATGTAAACTTTTGCCTGCATTTTTCTAAATGAAGTTGGTAAAATAAATGGGGAAAGTATAAATATAGCAATGAGGCAGATTTGATCTTCGTAAATCCGGGTTATAGCCCTATTTGTCATTATAGTTATTAATTTTGCTCATTAAATGAATGCAAGCAAATCGTCCCGCGCAAAGAGGGTTCTTAAATATATACTTCGCATAACGTTTATACTGTTTATTTCCTCCTCGGTATACCTTATTCTTTGCAGGTGGATGATGCCTCCGATAACTATAACGCAGATCGGCGGCGTAACTGGTGGTTACGGCCTGAAGAGAAGTTATGTAAACTGGAAGAATATCCCTCGCAATGTGAAACTCGCGGCAATAGCCAGTGAAGACCAGTTGTTTCCCGAACATAATGGGTTCGACTGGAAGTCGATTGAAAAAAGTATGAACGCCAGGCCGGGTAAGAAAAAGCGGGAACGAGGTGGCGGCGCCAGCACTATAAGCCAGCAGACGGCCAAGAATGTATTTCTGTGGCAGGGTAGTGGGTTGGGCAGATATGTGCGTAAAGCCCCCGAATTTTATTTCACGCAGCTTATAGAATGGACCTGGGGCAAGCGGCGTATAATGGAAGTGTATCTTAACGTAATTGAAATGGGGCCGGGTATTTTTGGTATAGAAGCGGCTTCCAAGGCCTATTTTAATAAGCATGCCAAAGACCTTACCCGCACGGAGGCCGCAATGATCATCGCGAGCCTGCCGAATCCGAAGAAATATACCGTGAAACCGACGAGCCGGATAGTACAGTGGCGTACCAATCACATACTGGCACAAATGGAGAACCTGGAGGGGGATGAGGATGTTGAAGACGTCATCCGAACTCCATAGGTCACTGCTTCAATTCCTTTTTCAGCTTTCGCTCAGCTTTCCGTTTTTCTTTTTTGTTCAGGTTCTGACCGGTTGTATCCTCTTTGAATTGCTCAATGGTTTCCTGTTGTTCCTTAGCACGCGCTTTCTTTTTATAGTACCCTTTGAGCAGGAAATTGTGCTTGAGTGCGTCCATATTCTGAGAAAAACCTGCGGTTCCCTGTTTCAGGTTATCCACGCTTCCCTCAAGGTTCTTAGCTACTTTATCACTGTATAACAGTGTGCCTATACTTCCTTTTCCTGCGTTTATTTGTGTTGCGATACCTGCCAGTTGCTCAGTGATCACCTCAGCGTTGTCTGCTATCCGGCTTACTTTATCCATTACCTGGCCAAAGTCCACAGGGTCTACTGTTTCGATCAGGCCTTTGTCTTTTATGATGACAGCATTATCTGATGTTGCAGAGATAATTATCAGCTTATCACCCATCAGGCCATCTGAGCCAATGTTGGCTATGGCATCGCTCTTAATAAAAGGGTGTGCTTTTTCTTTTATGACCATATCTACTCTCGCAAGCGTATCTGAAATGATGTGGATACTTTCTACCGTGCCCACATTAATGCCCACGAAGCGTACATTGTTGCCTACCTGAAGTCCGCCCACGTTTCTGAACGTGCCATAGATATGAAAAGTATCCCCGAACATGTTCTTGTTTTTTCCGATAAGGAATATACCCCCGATTAGCAGCACCAACCCTGCGAATGTAAAGATGCCGGTTTTTACTTTTTGCCCGAATGTAGCTTTCATAAAATGTTATTTAAAAAAAGAATTTACTAGTTTGTCTTTTGAATGTTCCAATTCATCAAAGCTGCCCTCGGCTACAATCGTACCGCTGTCCATTACCAGGATACGGTCAGCGGTGATCTTGGCGCAGGCGATGTCGTGGGTGATGATTATCGATGAAACGTGGTAATTGGTCTTCATGCTTTGAATCAATTCGCTGATCTCTTTTGAAGTGATTGGATCAAGGCCTGTGGTAGGCTCGTCATAGAGCATTATCTCAGGCTTGAGGATCATGGTCCTTGCGAGGCCGATACGCTTACGCATCCCACCGGAAAGTTCCGATGGCATTTTATCTATTGCATCAGGCAGTCCAACCCCTTCCAGTATTTCCTCAACCCGTTTGTCAATGTCGCTTTTGTCGCGCAGCTTGAGCACTCTTCTAAGTGGGAATTCAAGATTTTCGCGTACCGTCATTGAGTCATACAGAGCCCCGCTCTGGAACAAGAATCCTATTCTGATGCGCAACTCCTTGAGCTGATCTTCAGACAGGGTAGATACCTCTTCATTAAATACTTTGATCTGCCCCTTGTCTTGTGCTAATAGTCCGACGATGCACTTTATAGTAACTGATTTTCCGGTTCCCGATTTGCCCAATATTACGAGGTTCTCTTCTTTATGGAGATCCATGTTTATATCCTGCAATACTGTGTTGGATCCGAATGATTTGGCAAGCCCCTTTATTGAGATAACAGGCCCGTTATCTGCTGTTGTATGCTCTGTTTTAGTTTCTTCTTTCATTATTGTTGTTTAATACCCTAGGGCGTTTGTTAGCTGCACTGCGATAGCATCCATCACAATGATCCACAACGAGGCATTCACAACTGCGGAGTTAGCAGCGATGCCGACGCTTTCGGTACCCCGGTCGGAATTGTAACCTTTGTAGCAGCCCACAAAGCCGATGGCAAAACCAAAAAAGACCGTTTTGATAAATGAAGGAAGCAGATCGCCGAATGTAATACTGGTAAATGCTTTATTGAAGAACAAAACAGGGCTGACATGTTCCCCGATATTTATACCTGCATAGCTGCCTAACAGGCCAAGTCCCTCAGCTGCAATGTTGAGTAAGGGAATCATAAACATACATGCAAGAATGCGGGTGACAACAAGGTATTGTATAGGATTGGCTCCGGATACTTCCATGGCCTCAACTTGCTCGGTGACCTTCATACTACCCAGTTCTGCTCCTATACCGGACGCCACTTTGCCCGCGCAGATCAATGCAATGATCACCGGACAGATTTCCCGGATCAGGGACACTGCCACCATGCGGGGGATATAGCTTTCTGCACCAAACTCCTTCATGGTGGGCTCCGCCTGTAGCGTCATTACGAAGCCAACAATGAAGCCTGTTATTGCTACCAGCGGAAAAGACCGGTAGCCGATCATGTAGCACTGCCGCACCAGTTCGTTCCATTCGAAATCGAAACGGAAAATATTCCGGAAAAACCGGAACATGAACAATACCTGGTTGCCTGCCTCTTCTAATACTCTTTTATAAGATGGTATATAAATTTCCTGCGCCATTATGTATGCTGATTTGCAATCTGATACAGAAAGCAAAAAACCGTGCCACTAAAAATAATCGGCCACACTGACTAGCAGGAAAATGAATCCGCGGATTTGAAGCTAGCGCCTAATCCGGGATATCACTTCGTCCTTTTTTTATGTCTTTGTTCACCTTCTTTTCCAGTTGTTTGTCCTTTCGCTTGTCTGTGCGTTTCTGTTTTCGGCGGTCCTTTTCCTCCCTCTTTTCATCCTTCTTTGCCGCTTTTTCCTCGGCTTTTCGCATAACGACCTGGCCATAGGATGGTGTGAAACAGCTGCTGGTGGCGAGAATGGTGAGCAGTATATATTTTTTCATTGGCCTGTTTTAACGATTAGATCGTGCACAATTCATGCCAGTCAATAATGAGTTACCTTCGCAGGAACTTATTACAACCGGTATGACTTTTGATGAATTAAATTTAAGCAATCCTTTATTAAAAGCATTAGACGATCTTGGCTATAAGACTCCCACCACGATACAGGAGAAGATATTTTCTGTTATCATGTCCGGTCGGGATGTTATCGGTATTGCCCAGACTGGTACGGGGAAGACCTTTGCCTATCTTCTTCCCTGTTTACGACAATGGAAGTATGCCAAGGACCGGGTGCCGCAAATACTTATTATTGTGCCTACCCGCGAACTGGTAAAGCAAGTAGAGGAGGAAGTTAAGAAGCTGAGCACTTACATGACCCTCGAGGTAGTAGGCGTTTACGGTGGCGTAAACATGAAGCCACAAACATTGCAAGTGGAAAATGGCCTTGATGTACTTGTGGCAACTCCCGGCAGATTGCTGGACCTTGCGTTGAATGGTTCACTTAAATTGAAATCAATTAAAAAGCTGGTAATAGACGAAGTGGACGAAATGCTGAACCTTGGCTTTAGGACGCAACTGAAGAACATCCTGGATATGCTGCCGCCTCAGCGGCAAAATCTTATGTTTTCAGCAACTATGACGGATGATGTGGAACTGCTGATCAACGAGTATTTTAAAGGGCCGGTAACAGTGGAAGCTGCGCCAACCGGTACTCCGTTGGATAACATTGATCAACGCGTATATCATGTGCCCAACTTTTACACGAAGGTAAATATGCTCGCTTACCTCCTGGAACATCACGAGGAAATGAACAGAGTGCTCGTGTTTGTGGCCACAAAGCAACTTGCCGATCAGTTGTTTGACGAAATTGAACCCGGCTTTGAGGGTAAGGTAGGCGTTATCCACTCCAACAAATCACAGAATCACAGGTTCAATACCGTAGACCAGTTTCAACAGGGTAACTATCGGTTCATAATAGCAACCGATGTTATCGCAAGAGGTATTGACATCGCAGATGTAAGCCACGTTATCAATTTCGATACCCCGGAAGTTCCCGAGGCATATATGCACCGGATCGGAAGAACCGGCAGAGCCGATAAGACCGGTATATCAATAACCTTTGTTACCGACAAGGAAAAAGAGAACCTGGCACAGATTGAAGCGTTGATGAATTATGAAGTACCTGTTCTGGAATTGCCCGGGGATCTCGCAATTTCTACCGTATTGACGGACGATGAGATGCCTAAGGTAAAGATGAAAGAGGTGCTGATACAGCTACCAAGGCGTGGCGAAGGTAACCCGGCATTTCATGAAAAGCTGGCGAAAAACAAGAAGGTCAATGTTAAGATCCGTCACGCTGACAAGATGATGCAGAAATACGGCAAGCCAAAAACAAGGGGGCAGAAGAAGAAATAGACACCATTTTTTCTGTAAATTAATTTGCAACCGTCTTCAATATTGTAGATGGTGCCTTCAGCCAGTTGATATTCTGCAAATGAATGTTGAATGAAAGGCTTCTTACGAAAAGGTTTTTGTGCCCGTATGTGTTTGTAATGTAATTCTGAAAGTCGCTGCTCATTATCACTGGGTAGTAAAAGCTAACAATATCTTTCACCACATAAACTTCAATACCTGCGTCATAAAGGAGGGTAGTGCTCTTTGTGTTTTTAAAGGACTGGTTGGTGTTGGGTATAAGCCCGGCGTCAAGGAACAGGCGGATCGGTAGCTTGCCCAGCGGCAGATCTGTTTTAAGATTTACCGTAGCCATCCAGTTATCGCTACGTGCTGCGCCGTTGTACAGTGGTATTTTAAAGCCTCCTTCTTGTATGGATATTTGTTGCGCCGCCATGCGACTGTGCGCATTCCGTCCGATGTAAGTGCCGTCATACAGGTAGTCGTCAACGCCCGAGTAACTTGCGTTGAGCATATATCTGGATGTAACAGCCGGATCGCTGGTGATAGGAAAGAACTTTCCGAGATATCCTCTTATATGCAGCGACTTGTTCTTTTTGTTGTAGTCGATCCTCATGTTACCTTCCAGGTTGACCTTCGCAAAATCAGTGCCCATTTGGGCTTCCAGGCTATAATCGAATGGGTTGTAGGTGCGTTTGTTCTGATGTTTGTAGCGAAGCAATCCATAAAAGTTTTGCTTTTTTTTTAAAGAAGGCTTACTCAGACTATCCGAGCCAAAATCGAAATGTTCCTCACTGATACCGTAGCCTTTTAGTAACAACGTTCGCGTAACCGTGCTTAGCGGATCATACTCATTGAGCGTGAAATTCAGCGATGGGGCCACCTTGGTGTATCTGGTGAATAGAGCTTTGTCGAGATTGACGTGAGTTTCATCGAAGTGAAAGGTTTTCGCGTCAGCCTGCAACATTATTTCTTTGAAGAAATTTCCTGGATACCATAGGTAGCCAATTGACCCCGCACCGGTAAAAGCCTTTGTTGCGAATGAATACATTGGAGCGATCGCAAACCGGAAGCGGTTCTCTGGTATGGTTAGATTGTGGAGCAGCAACAATGGCATGATGCCATCGTACTGGTTGTAACACAGATAAGGCAGGAAAAATATTTTGTCGTAGGTTGACTCGTTAAGCCCAAAGTATGGCTTGAGACGCAGCCCGAAATGATGGAATATCCCTTTTGAGTGGTATACATTATTATTTTTTTTGCCATCGGGAATAGCGTCATCCACGCTAAGTTTATTGAACGATACTCCATTTAATGGTATTGTAGTGGTGCCGATAAATGGTTCTGTCCAGAATGAGCCGGTGAGGCTGTCATCCACGTATGCGTTTATGAGCACTGGTGCGTTAACCCCTGTATTGTTACGGATCGAGGCGCTTCCATCACTAATTTTTGTTATGGTAAAATCTATTTTTTTATCCGTGTTCAGTATGGTTTCAAAGAACCAGCCTATCGACCTTGTTGTGTGTTTTTCAAGGCAGGCCCTGAAATGTTCCGGATATGGATGATGAAAATGCCATTTGTCGTAGTAGTCCTTCATGCCACGCTCAAAATCTTCATGACCGATATATTTCTCCAGCCATTTAAGCGCAAGTGCAGTTTTATAATACACATCAAGGCCGTAATTAAGTTTGGTGAAGTTAGCCGCAGGCTGGTCTATAGCCTGATCTTCGTGTGTGGCTGCGTGCTCAAAGTATAATGCCGTTTCATCCATGGCAATTTTAAACGTCGCAGAGGAATCCTCGTTTAGATCAGTGGTTGTTTTCTGCTCATAAAATGTGTTGAGACCTTCGTCCATCCAAGGGTGTTCGCGCTCGTTGCTGCCCAACATACCATAGAACCAGTTGTGTCCCAGTTCATGAACGATTACCATTTTCAGGTTAGCCCTTATCGATTTATCGACAATAGTCACAGTAGGGTACTCCATTCCGCCGCCGGCATGCATATCGCCCAGCACGGCCTTTATGGTGCTATATTGGTATGGCCCCACCCATTTACCATAGTGCTTCACAGTTTCCTTCATGTACCCGGTAGCATTCTTCCACTCACTCTGATATGACGGCAGAAATGCTGCCCATGTAGTTACAAGTTTGTTGTTGCCGGGTGATAATACTGTATCCTTTCTTACTATCCATCGTTTATCTGCAAACCAGGCGAAATCATGAACGTTATCTTCATGGAAATGCACTGTTTTCATTACAAGGCTGCTGGAAGGCCAGCCTTTGTTATACAGCGTGTCTGTAGACTTGATTCTCGGTGGGATCTTAACCGTTGTGGCAGGCATACGTAATGTATCATCCGGCAGTGGCTGGCTGGCGAGGCTGTCCAGCCATTTGTTTTCTTTTTCGTTCATACAGTTTCCCGTTGCCATCAGCACATAGTTTTCGGGAAGGGTAATATTTACATCATAAGAGCCATACTCACTGAAAAACTCGCCCTGGTCAAGATATGATATTGCATGCCAGCCTTTTTGATCATAGACTGCGGGCTTTGGGAACCACTGGGATATAAAATAAGCCTGGCCTGTGTGGCCCATTCTGGAAAACACTATTGGTATCTTCACCCGAAAAGGAGTGGATACCTTTACTGAAGCCCCGGGAAGCAGTGGCTTCAACAGGTCAAGCCTTGCTATATCAGGCGCATTTTCCGCAATAAAATGTTCCGCACTCAAGCCATCGATCATGAATTGCAGACTGTCAATGTAACCCCGGTCTTTTTGTTTTGAGTAGTAAAACGATGTACTGCCATTCCTGTCCATTTGCTGAGCAAATGGTGTATGATCGTTTTTATAGGCATTTGGCCATAAGTGCACGTAAATGAAGCGAAGCGTATCCGGCGAATTGTTGGTGTAAATAAACTCTTCGAATGCATTCAGCATGTGCTTCCTGTCGTCAAGCTGCACATCAATTTTGGTATCTACCCGTTGTTGCCAGGTAGGTTGCGCGAACGAGTTAAAAGAGATAAGGAGGAAAAATACAAAAATCAAATACTTCATGCCACTAAAATAAGGGAAAAGTTGTGAGATAAACGGTAAGCAGGGTGTTTTAGTATCGCCTACTCTTGCCCTTGCAGCATTTCTTTCCATTCAGGGCCCAACTGTAGTGAGGAGCCGATATATATTTTCATCATCTGCACCATCTCTTCTGCATCCCAGGAATATACGCCGGATGCAAAATATATCCTCCCTTCGTTAGCTTCGAAATAAAGATTGCCATTATGGTGAAGGCTTTGTATCAGGTGTTCCTGTGTTTCAAACCCAAGGTAATCAAAGCACATACCCTTGAGTGGGTGGTCTGTTTTACGTCCTTTTCCTTCATAATGCAATGTGCCGATCTGGCGCCAGTCATAGCGTTTTATGTTTTGGGAAAAGAGGGATTTTTTGATGATCGTAAAGGAATTCTGGTCCAATAAAAGGCGCTCTGTGAAAAAGAGTCTACCCAGGAACCGGTTAGCTGCCAGGAGGTAAATAAGCGATGCTCCGATACATGCGGCCCAATGAGCGAAATTATGATCTAACGGAAGCGCCTGGAGCAAAAACACTGTGGCCATAGCAGCAGTAAATACAAATTCCACCAGGTATAATGCCCGTACGCGCCTGTTGGTGCGATTGCCCAGTGTTATAAGCAGGCTCTTGTCTCCCCAATAATATGTGATACTACGCTGTGACACTTGCCTTTTCATTTACAATTTCTGCATTAAATACCATGCCGAACTCATGTTTGAGAATATCCTTTACCTCCTGTTCGTCCACTTTATAACCCAGTTCTTTCTCAATAGAAGTAACACTTTTGTCAGTTATGCCGCATGGAACTATATAGTCGAAGTATCTCAGGTCGGTGTTAACGTTAAGAGCGAAGCCATGCATCGTAACCCATCTGCTGCAGCGCACACCCATGGCACATATCTTTCTTGCCTTGCCTTTCACATCAGCATCAAGCCAAACGCCAGTAGCGCCTTGGAGCCTGCCTCCTTCGATACCATAACGTGAAAGTGTGCGAATAATTGCTTCCTCTAGGTTACGCATATACTTGCCCAGGTCGGTCACGAAATGTTCAAGGTCGAGGATAGGGTAGCCAACCACCTGGCCGGGGCCGTGGTAAGTAATGTCGCCGCCCCTGTTGGTCTTGAAAAACGAAACATCAAGTTCTTTCAGGCGTGCATCATTCACCAGGAGGTTTTCCATGTGACCGCTCTTGCCAATCGTATACACATGCGGATGCTCGCAAAACAACAGATGATTTACCGTGCTGGTATTTGCAGGTCGTGAGGTTTCAGGTATGTTATACCATTCTGCTTTTATCTGCAGGTTTGCCTGCAATAAAGATTCCTGGTAATCCCATGCGGCATCGTAAGCCACCCTCCCCATATCCTGAAATAGTATCGTCTGCATAAAAATGAGTATGCAATTTACTGGATTTATTGGTCAATGCCGAAAAATTGGCATTAACTTTTTTAACGTTGTATCAGTATCTATAAAAATAATGACGACAAATTATCAAATAAACGACATATTGCATGTGTTAGTTTCAAATATTACACTGATAATATTGCCGAATGACAAGCTGTATCTTACTTAGGCCTTACGATGATCCGCCCGGTAATTATATGATTACTCTGGTTGCCGGCCCGGTCCGCTATATATACCTCAAAGTGTGTGGTATCACCAGTCTCCTTGTGAAGAGAATCGTCGCGGATAGTTAGTATGTCTGGTGTAAATTGAAACAAGCATTTACCCTGGATTCCCTTTTTCGGGTCTTCAATACTTTGATCAATAGCAGGAAAGTGGTAACCCACATATCCTGTGTCGAACCTGAAGTCCTTAATGAAAATATCGTTTTGAGTGCCGTTCGGATCATTGCCGATATCGGCGTCACCGTCCACGAGTGAGAATTGCAAGAATGCGGTATCTATATTAACCACCATGGAGTCGGTGCCATCTCCTGCCCCGAAATACAATAACGATATCTGCGGTATCTTTGACACGTCGTTAGTTTTGTTGCACGAGAACACAACAACAGAAAGGAGTAACAAGTAAACAACGCTCCGGATATTCATTGTACCAAAGATAATAAATGTGTCTTATAATATATCGTTAAATAGTGCCGCAATGGTGCTCAATGCTAACGCGGAAAATTTTGAAAGTATCGCACTGGAAGTATTCAGATACCAGCGTGATAACAATATGCTCTACCGGGAGTATTGCGATGCACTTCATATTAATCCCGATAAAGTAACGTCCCTCAGGCAAATACCATTTCTACCGGTTTCATTTTTCAAATCGCATAAAGTAACAACCGGCTCTAATAAATCAGTCGGTTTGATATTTGAAAGTAGTGGCACTACCGGCGAAACCCCATCGAGGCACTATGTCGCCGATGCCGCAATTTATGAGTCTTCATTGCTCAGCGGTTTTAAGCAGTTTTACGGAGATCCGTCAGGGTACACCATCCTGGCGCTATTGCCCTCTTACCTGGAACGGCAAAACGCATCGCTGGTGTATATGGCCAAAACACTGATGGCTGCTAGTGGGCATGCTGACAATGGTTTTTACATCAATGAATGGGAAAAGCTGCATAGTGTGCTTTCCCGCCTTGAAAAAAGTAATCAGAAAGTTCTGCTGCTCGGCGTCACCTTTGCCCTGCTCGATTTTGCGGAGGCCTTCCCGATGCAGCTATCGAATACGATAGTAATGGAAACTGGCGGTATGAAGGGCCGGAGAGAAGAACTCACCCGTGCCGAGGTGCAGGCAATACTGAAAAAGCAGTTTCAATTGAAAGAGGTTCATTCTGAATATGGGATGACGGAACTGCTATCGCAGGCATACGCTAAAGCCGATGGCGTCTTTAGTTGTACCAATACAATGTGGGTACTTGTCCGTGACATTAATGACCCACTGGAGGTAATGGGCAGGGGTACCGGTTGCATCAATATTGTAGATCTGGCAAATGTTCATTCGTGCTCATTTATTGCAACCGACGATATTGGCAATCTTGCTGCAGATGGCTCATTTGAAGTGTTGGGAAGAATGGATCATAGTGCGCTGAGAGGATGTAGTTTGATGGCGGTATAAACTATCCCATTATTATTCCTAATTTGCCCAGCCAAATTTCACCAATGGAGGTAGCAATAGAACAAAGTTGGAAGCAGGAGCTCAAAGAAGAGTTCGACAAACCATATTTTGGGCAGATCGTCAATTTTTTGAAAGAAGAAAAAAAAGCCGGCAAGACGATCTACCCCCCCGGCAAGCTGATCTTTAATGCATTTGAATGTACACCCTTCGAAAAGGTGAAGGTGGTGATCATAGGCCAGGATCCTTATCATAATGTAGGGCAGGCTCATGGGCTCAGTTTCTCGGTACCTGATAAAGTGTCGCCGCCGCCGTCGCTGGTCAATATTTTCAAAGAGCTAAACCAGGACTTGGAAATTCCTATGCCCCAAACCGGCAATCTTGAAAAATGGGCAAGACAGGGTGTGTTGCTGCTCAATGCCTCTCTCACAGTTGAGGCTAACACCCCCAACTCCCATAGCCAGGTAGGATGGCATACATTTACCGACGAAGTGATAAAACACATTTCAAAGGATAAGGACCATGTGGTTTTCCTGCTTTGGGGTAAGTTTGCCCAAAACAAGGAACCATTGATAGATGCAACAAAACATAAAATACTAAAGGCTGCTCACCCGTCTCCGTTTTCGGCATACAACGGCTTTTTTGGGTGTGGGCACTTCAGCAAAACAAACAACTGGCTTCGCGAAATGGGTGAAAAGCCGATAGACTGGGATATAAATTAAGACAGTAACAACTTTAGACTAACTACTTTCGATTTTCGATTGGAATAATGAGATCAATAAAAAACATACTGGGACGGGTCTTTATAGTATATGCAATGATCATTTTCATCATTACGATGCTAATTGTTTTCATCCCCATCTGGATCATTTCCATGCTCCCGGAACCCCATCGTGCAAAGGCGCTTCATGCTGTATTCCGGGGCTGGATGGGTATATTCATGCCGCTGGCATTTTGCCCTGTTATCAGGAAGGGAAGGAAGAATTTTAAGAAAGGAGAGAATTATGTAGTGGTCATTAATCATAATTCCCTTGCCGATATACCTGTTTCATCGCCATGGATACCTGGTGCTAACAAGACGCTCGCAAAAATTGAAATGTCCAGGATCCCGCTATTCGGTATTATTTATAAGTGCGGGTCAATCATTGTAGACCGCAAGAATGAGAACAGCCGGCGGGAGAGCTTCACCAAAATGCAGGAAACGCTGGCTATGGGTATAAACCTTTGCCTGTATCCCGAGGGCACCCGGAATAAGACCGGCCAGCCCATGCAGCCATTTTTCGATGGTGCATTTGTAACTGCAATTAAAGCTCAAAAACCGGTCATGCCCGGCGTAATATTCAATACCGGTAAAATATTGCCCCATGATAAAAAGATATGGGCGCGGCCAATGCCCATACATATTCACTTCCTGGAACCTGTGCCCACCGCAGGGTTAACTTTAGGTGATGTGCCTGCGTTGAAAAAGCAGGTGCATGATACGATGGAAAGTTATTACATAGCTTATAAAAAATAGCAACTGATGACATTCAGCATTATTGGTACGGGCAATATAGCATGGTTTTTCGGACAGCGTCTTGTAGCAGGCAGGCACCACTGTGTTGGCGTTTATGGACGAAATACCCGGGAGGCAGAGGAACTTGCCCAGGCGCTGATCGCTGACAAACATGGTGCTATTTCCGATGTCGCCGATGATGATGCAGATATTTGCCTGATTGCTGTTTCCGATACGGCAATTGGTGACGTCGCAGGCAAATTGTCTTTTGAACACACTATGCTCATCCATACTGCCGGTGCTGTAGGCCTGGATAGTATTCAGAAGGCTGCGAAAGACTGTGCGGTACTTTGGCCGGTTTATTCGATTTTAAAAAGTAACATGCCTGACCACAGGAATATTCCGTGCGCATGGGAAGGCAGTACTAAAAAGGCGGAATCATATGTGCAGTCGGTAGGTCATGCAATTACAGATGTATTGTTCGAAGCAAAATATGAGCAGCGAAAATGGCTCCACCTGTCTGCGGTTCTCAGCAATAACTTTATTAATCACCTGATGGCAGTTTGTGAACAAGTATGTGCGGAGAATGATCTCCCGTTTTCCACATTGACGCCTATTATTGAGCAGACTTTCGACCGAATCAAGCACGCATCCCCTAAAAAATTGCAAACGGGTCCTGCTGTTCGCAGAGACACTACTACTATTGCAGCTCATGAAAACCTGTTGAATGCACACCCGAAGTGGCAAAAAATGTACGAAGCAATTACTGCTTCAATACAAGCTACAAGCCTGTAATAGCCAGCATTCTGGTTTCTGTAGATGCGCAAAATCAGTTGCTTTCGGAAATTTGCATGGGGCTATAGAAAAAATGAAGGAAAACCCTGTAGCGGTTTGGGCTTTTTCGTACTACCTTTGCCGCAAATTCGATTAAAATTTAATGTATACGATCAAGTTTAATTTTGAACAAAAAGGGTTAACACCAGTAACCCTCGAAAATATAGCGCCAGACCAAAGTATTCTGGAAGTTGCCCTTGATAACGGAATAGAATTGCATCACAACTGTGGTATGGTTTGTGCCTGTAGCACCTGTCACCTTTACGTGGTTAAGGGCGATGAGTTTTTACCCGAGCTTACTGACAAGGAAGAAGATTTCATTGACCGTGCTGTAAGTCCGCGTATCAATTCTCGTTTGGGCTGCCAGTGCATTCTTGAGGTAGGCAGTGGCATGATCGAGGTTACTTTGCCCGATCAGACGCAATTTCTTGGAGAGTAAGTGTCAATTTTCAAATCCCCAAATTTTCAAATTAATATGTACGAACCGCCAATAAACTGGAAAGACCACGAAGACATTGCGATGAAGCTGTACGAGCGTTTTGGCGATGATTTTGGTGAAAGTAAAATATACCGCATCCGGTTCACTGAACTGATAGAGTGGGTGCTGGAGATACCAAATTTCGAAGGCAAGCGCGAAGAATGCAACGAAGGTCACCTGGAGATGATACAGTCGGGTTGGGTTTACGAGTGGCGTGACAATCAGAAATGACCCCAAAACCCCTGAACAGGCTTCCTGTCATTATGTTTATAAAAAATGCATAGCGCTATGGAACGCCTAAAATCGGCACATTGGCACATCTCCAAATTTGCACATTAATATGCTGGATCTCTTTCAACCGATCAACACTTTTGTATTTGATATCGATGGTGTACTCACCGATGGCAGCCTGTTGCTTGGCGAGGAAGGGCGTATTCTGCGTACTATGAATATAAAGGATAGTTACGCGCTGCAGCTTGCCGTAAAGAAAGGTTACAATGTCTGGATCATTTCGGGTGGCAAGTGTGATGCGGCGCGTGCAAGACTCAACAAGCTGGGCATTGAAGAGGTGCATCTGGGCGTGGATAACAAGAAAGAATTTCTGCTAGGGATGGCGGCGGCCCTCAATGTCTCATTTGATCGCATACTTTGCATGGGCGATGATATACCCGATTATGCCGTAATGAAGCTATGTGCATTGCCATGCAGTCCAAGTGATGCAGTGCCGGAGATTCGCCAGATATCTAAATATATATCACCTCTTGGTGGTGGCAGAGGCTGCGTTCGCGATGTGATAGAAAAAGTGCTAAAGCTTAATGGCCATTGGGAATTGCCCGTATAGCAGTCGCCCCATTTCAAATCATCGCGCTATAAACACCGGTATTTCTATCATATGCCGCACTGAATTAATGGTTTCTCCAAAGAGCCAATCGCGTAAGGTGGTGTGTCCATGGCTGCCCACGATGAGCAGATCACAATTGTTTTCTTTTATTATCCGGGCTATTTCTTCCGACCGGTTTTTGAATCCCAATATTCCTCTCGCTTTAAAGCCCTGATCTGCCAGCATTTTCACATACTCATCTATATGGTCCTGGTCTTTACGTGCCTCATAATCATCTGCTTCGGCGCCCATCATGTGTGCAGATACGCTCTCTACCACATGTATCAGCACCAGCTCAGTGCCTGTATTCGATAACCGCATTGCATATTGCAGGATCATCAGGTCGTTCTCACCATAATCCAGTGCCAGGGCGATCTTCGTAAAAGGTTTAATGCTATCCACGGAGAGCGAATGTGGTATATTTCCGTGCACACTGATGTTCCTTGCACGCTTCCTTAACACAAGCGGATAAATGATGGTAATTAGCAGCAGTACACCTACCAGTACAACAAACAGTATTAGTAAACTTTGCACTACTATATTGTTGGTGCCCTTCATCCATTCTGCAATGCTATCGAGGAACAACTTCAGGTTTAATGCTATGATAAGACCGGCTATGCACCATGCAATGATCCTGGCTACAGTGCCAATCGCATGAACGCCCATTTTTTTTCGGTCACTCACAAAGTGTATAAGCGGGATGACAGCGAAGGCCAATTGCATGCTCAATAGCACCTGGCTGAAAATGAGCAACTGATCTATCATTTTGTCGCCGGATACCAGTATCACGATAACTGCGGGTACGATTGCCAGCATACGGGTGATGAGCCGGCGTACTACGGGGTTGATGCGCAGCCGCAGATAACCTTCCATTATTATCTGTCCTGCAAGGGTGCCTGTTACTGTAGAGCTTTGCCCTGCAGCGATCAGAGCTACGGCAAATAGCACAGATGCCCATTTAGTACCAAGCAGCGGAGCCAAGAGCTTGTGTGCATCCTGTAGTGAGGCTACATCGTGATGTCCTGAATTAAAAAATGCTGCCGCCGCCAGTATTAGTATAGCCGCGTTGACGAAGAAAGCAATATTCAGTGCTATAGCGCTATCAATGTTATTCAGTTTCAGCGACTTCATGATCGAACCATGGTTACGGTTTATTTTACGGGTCTGCACCAGTGCAGAATGCAAATAGAGGTTATGTGGCATTACCGTTGCTCCTATGATACCTATGGCAATATATAATGCAGCATGGTTAGGTAGGTGTGGTACAAACCCTTTTACCACCTGGTGCAGGTCCGGCTTGGCGTAGAACATCTCTGCCAGAAAACAGCCTCCGATTATAGCGATGAGCGTAATAATAAAAGCCTCCAGTTTGCGCATGCCCAGCTTCTGCAGGTACAATAGCAGTATTGTATCCAGCAGGGTAACCATCACACCCCAGAGTATAGGCATATCGAACAACAGGTTCAATCCAATGGCCATACCCAGCACTTCAGCCAGGTCGCAAGCCGCTATCGCTATCTCAGCAAGCAGGTAGAGGGTGAAGTTTACTGCAGGTGGATATACTTCGCGGCTGCACTGTGCCAGGTCACGTCCCTGCACGATGCCTAGCCGCGCACTGAGTGACTGAAGGAACAACGCCATAAAATTACTCATCAGTAGCACCCAAATAAGACCATAACCAAACTGGCTGCCACCTGCAATATCAGTAGCCCAATTGCCGGGATCCATGTATCCAACGCTTACCAGGTATGCGGGGCCAAAGAAAGCGAAAACCTTCTTCCATTTGTTCCCGGCCTTTGAGGGCTCTATTTTATGATGTACCTCGTGTAATGAGTTTTCGGTATCTGCTGTTTTCATTATTAGGCAAAACTAATAATTAATTTTAGATAAACCATATTTTTTAAACTATTGCCTGAATTTCATGAAAAATAATGTAATAATTCACTCAAAAAATTTACTGCTGTTTACAAAAGGTGGTTCATATTGCGTAGTTGAAAACGATACAAAAATGCGCCAACATTTTTTTACGCCTATGCCATTTTTGTGGTCTGACATTTTTTGAGCGGGATTAAGAAACTGAGCTATTATCTTTGCGCAATGAGTAAGGAGATAGTAGTGAGCGGCATCCGCTCAACTGGGCATTTGCACCTCGGCAATTATTTTGGTGCCATACAGAACTATGTAAAAATGCAAGAGAGTCACGATTGTTACTTTTTTGTGGCCGATTACCATTCCCTCACCACGCACCCTGATCCCAAAGACCTGAAACAAAATGTTTTCCGCGTGGTGGCTGAGAATATCGCCAGCGGCCTTGATCCGGAAAAAGTGGCGCTTTATGCACAGAGCGATGTGCCGGAGATACCAGAGTTATATCTTATGCTTAATATGCTCTCTTATGTAGGCGAACTGGAAAAGGTACCGACATTTAAAGAGAAAGTGCGGAGCCAGCCGGAGAATGTGAATTCTGGCCTGCTTACTTATCCGGTACTTATGGCAGCAGATATTCTTATCCACCGCGCAGTTAAAGTGCCCGTAGGTAAAGACCAGGAGCAACATCTGGAGATGGCGCGCAACTTTGCACATCGTTTCAACACCCGCTATGGTGAATTCTTCCCGGAACCACAGGTTTTCCGGTTCAACCAGGATACCGTGAAGATCATGAGTCTGGACGGTGTGGGAAAGATGAGCAAGAGCGAGAATGTAAATGCCACCATCTACCTCAGCGATGATGATGACACAATAAGGAAGAAGATCATGAAGGCAAAAACCGACGGAGGCCCTACTGAACCCAATTCGGAAATGCCAGACTATATTCAGAATCTTTTCCTGCTTATGCACCTCGCATCGAGTTCGGGTGTTAGAGATACTTACCGCAGTGCATACAACAATTGCAATATCAGGTATGGCGATATGAAAAAACAACTTGCCGAAGATATGGCGGCTTTTGTGCGTCCTATACGCGAGCGCGCTACTGCGTTACAACAGGATGAGACCTTACTTAGGAAAATATTAAAGGAAGGGGCAGAAAAGGCGCGCGCGAGCGCTTCCATTACCATAGAAGGGGCAAGGAAAAGGATCGGGATAAACTATTATTAGTCTATTCATCCGTTTCGCGAAGGAAGCGGGCGGGACGGCGAGAATACTTGCAAATATTATGTCTCGGAAATGTGGGTATGAGGCACTAAATTTTCAACTAATTACAGCGGATAAGTTCAATGCTTATGTCGCAGCCGTACAACATGCGGCAGATAAGGATTACAGAAGAATGGAAGAATTAATTGCAACTATTTTCCCAGGCTGAATTCCACTTTCTTAAGTGTTTCCAAGGCCATCTCTTTTGAAATATCTATTCCTTCAATGCGGAAAGACGCAATCGCAGATTGTAATATCTGTTCCCTTAATTTTTTCTTATCTGTTTTTTTTATCTCTTTGTCTTTCACGATATAAATTAACTAAATTATTTGACAAGAAATCAGTTAGGGGTCTTGCGTGGCTATCATCCGATATGCGGGGTAGATTTCCTACCCGCTATTAATTTATCTTACATTACTTTTGACTTTTGAATTATTCCTTTTTACTTTTAAGACATGCCTCCAAAGTCCATTACCAAACACATAGCTATAGCCGGCAATATTGGCTCAGGGAAAACCACCTTAACCGGTATGCTTGCCAGGCATTATAAATGGGAACCACATTTTGAGGATATAGAACACAATCCATACCTGGTGGATTTTTATGAGGACATGCCCCGCTGGTCCTTTAACCTGCAGATATACTTTCTCAATCATCGCATCAAGAATCTGACAGATATAAGAAATGGTAAAGACACCGTGATACAGGACCGAACTATTTATGAGGATGCTTACATTTTCGCCCCTAATCTTTTCGATATGGGCCTGATGACAAAGCGTGACTTTGAAAATTACGGATCTTTTTTCGAGCATCTGAAACCATTGATAAAGGCGCCAGATCTGCTGATCTATCTTAAGGCTTCGTTGCCTACACTCGTAGACCAGATACAAAAACGCGGCCGGGAATATGAAGAGAATATCAGGCTTGACTATTTAAAGCGCCTGAATGGTTTCTATAACAAATGGATAGATAAGTATACTGATGGCCCGCTTTTAGTAATAGATGTAGATAACTGCAACTTTGCCGATAAAGAAGAAGACCTTGCTGACGTAGTGCGTAAGATCGATGCGCAGTTGCATGGACTTTTTAGTAAGAAGTAGGGTAGTCGCCGGAGTATATTTTTATATAAAATGTAACATTTTGTTATCTCCGTGCGATGTAGTTTTAGCTCCGGCGTCCTTAATTATGATTAAACTGAAACTCCTTTTTATACTTATTGCCCTGTCGCTTCCTTACTATAGTTTGGCGGGTCTGCTTAAAGGTAAGGTGACCGATGAAAAAGGTGATCCCTTACCATATGCCACGATCTATGTACAGGGTACTACGGTTGGCGTCAGCGCGAATGGAAAAGGTGTTTACGAATTGCCGATTGCGCCGGGCTTATACAAGGTGATATGTCAGTACATAGGCTATAAACAGGCAACATTCAATCTTACCATTGCCGGCGAAGAAACGATAGAGCATGTTTTTGTGTTAAAAGATGAAACGCTTGACATGAAGGAAGTGGTAGTGCGCGCTTCTGCTGAAGACCCTGCTTATGCCATTATCCGTAGTGCAATTAAAAAAAGAAAATTTCACCTGGACCAGGTACATTCATTCCAGACTTCGATCTATCTGAAAGGAGTTGCCCGCTCGCGCAAAATGCCCGATAAGTTCATGGGGCAAAAGGTGAAAGATGAAACAGATGCTATAGACAGTGTTGGTAAAGGGGTACTTTACCTAACCGAAGAAGAAGCCGATTATTATACCGACGGAGAAAGGCAGAAGACCGTAATACACTCAGTGCATGAGAGCGGTAACCAGAGCGGATTAGGTTTCTCCCAATTCCCGTCAGTGATAACTTTTTACGATAATAATGTCAATGTCTTCAGGAATAATTCGCGAGGGTTTATCTCCCCGGTAAGTGACAATGCTCTTAGCTACTATAAATACAAGCTGCTGGGTGAATTTGCGGAGCAGGGTAAAACTATCTACAAAATACAGGTGATCCAGAAGCGCAATTACGAACCTTGTTTTAACGGTACTATTTATATTGTCGATGAGGAATGGGCCATTCACAGTCTTAACATGACCCTGGCCAAACAGTCAGGTATGGATATCGTGGATACGCTGAAAGTGGATCAGTTATACCTGCCGCTTGAAAAAGATACCTGGGTGATCAAGAACCAGGTCATCTATTTTACAATAAACATGCTTGGTTTTGACATTACGGCCAGCGGCGTTACTGTATATAATAATCAAAAGGTGAACGTACCCATTCCTGATTCTGTATTTGCCAATAAGATCACCAGCACATACGACAAGACTGCAAATAAAAAAGACACCTCTTATTGGAACAACCGGCCCATCCCGCTTGAAAATGATGAAAAGCGCGATTTTGTAATGAAAGACAGCCTGAACACAAGGTTCAATACACCGGAACATCGCGATTCTATGCGGAGAAAAGGGAATAAATTTAAACCACTTGGTTTTGCCCTTTCGGGGTATAGTTACAATTCTAAAGAAAATAAGAACATCTATTCTATCAACAGCCTTTTGCTGGGTCTTGGGGAGCCTAACATAGTTAACTACAATGTTATTGAAGGGTTCAATGTCGCGCCAAAAATCAACTGGCGCCATATGGTGGATACCGGCAAATACGTTAATGGTGATGTAGCGGTAAGGTATGGTTTCAGCAACACGCATTTTAACGCAATTGGCAGGTTATACTACACCAACCGCGACAGGGCCTGGCGCGGCCGCGCATGGATGTATGGTATAGAAGGAGGTAAGTATGTATTTCAGTATAACCCCCAAAATCCGGTACTGCCGTGGTTCAACACCTACACGGCTCTTTTTTACCAGCAAAATGATTTAAAGCTTTATGAACGTTATGAAGGGTCGGCCTTCGTAAGCCGCAACTATGGCAACGGGCTCAATTGGTTTGTCAGGGGATCTTACCAGCATCGTTTGCCGTTGCAAAACACAACAAACTATGTAATGACGAAATGGGGTGAAAATCCATTTGATTCAAATATGCCGGCCCGCCTTGCAGCTGTGGCTCCTCCATGGGTGATCAATGATGCGGCATTGCTGCATGCTTCCGTTTCCTATAAGCCGGGCTTTACTTACACACAATACCCCGATTATAAAGTGGCAAACGGAAGTTCGTGGCCGCGCCTCACCGTGACTTATGACAAGGGCATACCCGGCTTAGGCAATAGTGTATCCGACTTTGACAAATGGCGGTTCATGATACATGATGATGTGCCGCTAAAACTATTTGGCCTGCTGAAATACAATATTGGTTGCGGTGGTTTCTTAAATGCTAATTATGTTGCAATACCAGACCTTATGCATCTCTATGGTAATCGCGGTGTTGGCTACGCGGCCCCCTATATGCAGAGCTTCCAGATGGCGCCCTATTATGATTTCAGCAACAAAGAACCCATCTATGGTGAGGCGCACCTTGAGTATCACCTGAACGGGTTGCTGAGTAACAAAATACCCTTGCTGCGACAGGCGCGTTACTATATCGTTTTGGGTGGCAATGCTTTTTATGCTCGCAAGGATTTCTACTATTCCGAAGCCTTTATTGGCATTGACAACATTGGCTGGAAACTCGTCCGCATTCTTCGTGTCGATTTCGTACAATCATGGGATAGTTACAAAGGGAGCAATTCCGGCATCAGGTTTGGCCTGAGTTTACCCGGTTTGCAAACTTCAAGGGTCAGTCCTACACACAGTGAGTGGTAGTTTTTATTTCTGTATCCCGTATCTTTACAGTCCTAACTCGGATATCAATAGCTGCTTATGAAAGCCATGTACCTGTTTTTTATTTTCGCCTTTATGCAAATAGTCAATGCCCAGGATTTTTGCAAGCAAATAAAAAAGGAATCGTCACCGGACGGGTACAATCTTAATTTCATTTCCCCTTACAGTGAAAAAGTTTTGCCAGCGGTAAGGGCAACGCGCAATGTAGACTTCAACCCCGAGAATGATGGCTACGATAATTTTTTCGTTATTTTTCGTATTGTAGGTGGGCCGGTAGATGATATATTTACAAAGGGTGCCGATGGTACTACAGTGGAAAAGAAGGAGAAGACAATGATGGTGGAGTTTGACGATAAGACTGTTATTTCTACTGATACCGTACAGATAAACCATGATCTTACAGACGACAAAGCAGATGTGATAAGAACATTATTCTTTCCTATTACCGATGATAACATAAAAGACTTCAGCACAAAGAAGATCGTCCGGTTCAGGCTGGCGGGTTATGAAAAGAAGTTTCCTAAGGATAGTGCAAATGCGGTGATGAATTACATAAAGTGCATCAAAGCTGCGAGGTAGGGTAGGGTTCTGTTTTTAGCTCTTCTGCTTCACTGGTATCCATATTTCTTCTTCCGAAGCAAGATCATTGTTCTTATACTTATCGCCCAATACTTCAAAATGCGGCCGTTCATCAAGTGCATACTCAGATTTCGGTAGCCACGTGCCAAAGATATACTGGAATACTTTGGCCCCTTCACTGGCCGGACCTTTATAGAGGAAAACAGCATAGAGCCCTGCAGGCAATACAAACGTATCAATACCCTCAGGCACGGAGTTGAAATCAGCAACTTCAACCAATGCCCATTTTTCAAATTCACTTTGAGGATTGAAGGTCGTAAAGTACGTCTGCCCGTATACCTGCAATGAATATAGGTCAGTGCCGGCTACTGCTTTGATGGTATTCCGCAAGGGCATAAAACTGCGCCACAGTTCAGCGGTTCTGTTGTTCGCCAGTGACATACGCAAGCACTTGCCAACGAGCTTCTTTTCACTTATGTTTTCGAACTTTACTTCCATTAGCTTGTAGTCTCAATTTCAATATCGAACGTATCAAGAAGTCCGCTGACACCAGATAATGAAAACTTTGCTTTCTTTATCTTGTTTATTGTAGGGTCGATT
>CANJQU010000026.1 GCA_947476485.1 Chitinophagaceae bacterium | reverse complement strand
GCATGGAAATCTCCTAAAAGTCTTTGTGGTGGCTGATATTAATAGTTATTTGCATTTCCCACTTCGGCAAGCTCAGTGCAGGCTTTATGCCCCACCCAGTTCGCAGTTTCCAGTTGGAAGTTTTCAGTTGGCAGTTGGTGGTTACCGAAAATAGTATGTCAACTGTTCAATGCCCCATGTCCCGATAAAAAGAAAATCCCAAATGGGGCATGGAAATCTCCTAAAAGTCTTTGTGGTGGCTGATATTAATGGTTATTTGCATTTCTCATTATACCCCACCAGTTCACAGTTTTCAGTTGGCAGTTTCAAGTTGGCAGTTGGTAGTTACCGAAAATAGTATGTCAACATTGTAATCCGGATTTTTGTTTACAGTTTTGTGTTAGTCCTAAATAAGGTTTACATATTCGTTGGTCCACTAATGTAACTGCCATAGCTGCTGATGCGGAACCGGCTGATTTATGCAGCAAAATTTGTGCCGGAGATATCCACATTCCTTTGTTTAAGCGTGCGAAATACTACTGACGCTAAATGCAGCAAGTATGACAAACAAACAAGTGAAGGCTGCAACGATAAACCTGCTGGCGTAGAGTGAATAAGTTTCTTTCATAGATTTGGGGTTTTTGTCTGTTATTATAGACGTATAAATAGTGGAAAACGTTAGGTGCTTTTAATTAATTTTTCTGCTAATATAGAGAACGCTGCAAAACCCCAATATGTTATTGCATCATTTTCATAAACTTATTATCTTGCCAGAAATATATTATCTATGAACCTTACGAAGTCAATAATTTTAAGCCTACTGTTCTTTGCTTTCCACAGTTACAAACTTGTAGCGCAGGAATTTCATGTCAGCAAGAGTGAAGTGTTTGAAGAACCAGTGAACGGATCGATCAAGATTCTGCAGCTGAAGAATGGCTATACGTTTCTGTTGCACATAGATGAAAAAGCAGATGGAATTGATTTGACCATCTTTGATAAAAACAGGAAAATTGTAAAGGCAGAAAAACTTATGTGCAAGGCGACTGAAGTTGATAAGCTTAAGCCGGACTTTGTGAGGGGTTTTTATGAGATAAACGGTGAGCCTGTTTTGTTCATCGATGCTGAATACAAAGAGAAAACTGCCTTCTATCGTGTGCGACTGGAACCGATCAGCGGAGCCGTGATTAAAGAAGATGAGCTCGGCGCGATAGAAGATGACAACCGCCTCTACAGACATGCGTTTATTCTAGGAAACGATGCGGGCATGAATGTGGCAAAAGATGCGGCTTCCGATTGTTATGCAGTTATCATTACCAACTGGAATAGAAACGAGGGTAAGCAATCCATCAGGGTTATGCATTTCGATGGTGCCCACAACAAAATAAATGAATGCTCGTATAACCCAAACAAGCAAAAATTCAAATTCGTGAAGTTTTGCTCAGCCGTTGTGGACGGTGGCAAAAGGGTACTTCTTTTTTGCGGTGGCTGCGACGGCAAAATGGGGCATGGGAGTGCCGATTTTGATTACCTGATGACGATGAAGATGAATGTAAATGACAAGGAACTCACCATTAAGCCCCTAAAGTTGAACGTCGAAAGAAAATTAAAGGACGTGAAGACGCAAGCGCTATATGACAAGGTTAATAACCGGATGCAGGTACTTACAGTCTGGCTTGATCATACGGTTTTTGAAAATAAAACGAACACGTTCATTCACTACTACCTTTCTATGATTTACACTTTTGATGCTGAGACATTGAATGTCAGCTATATTACTCAGGTAGCCGCTGCTAAAGCTAATGGCTACGCCAGACTTTATATTGACAGTGATTATGAGTATCCGGGAATAGCCAGAAAAATTGTGCACAACAGAGACAATACACTTTCTGTCTTGCTGGAAATACAATTGGACGGTTTCTTTGGCGATCTTGCAATTTCCCAATTATCTGATACCACCGAGCTGGAAGGATATATAATGCGAAAAAAGCAGACGCCAACCAGCATGGCCAATAACAGACAGTTTATGTCATACAATTATGTCAGTACACCTAAATGCAACTACGTAATACTAAACGACGTTGCATCTAATTTTAATAAGAATAAAAATGAGAAAATAAAGCCAGTGACAACAGTATCAGGGACAAATGCAGTAGTGTACAAATTAGGTAACAACGAAGTTGACCGGGTTTTCCTTTTCGGTGAACCTGGTAAAGATGAATATAGGTTTGGTTACGTAGACGGAGCAGACTATAATGAAGGACTCGATACTTATGCAACGGTAATAGTGGAGCGTGAGGGACGGGAGAAACAGGCCCGCATGGCGTGGGTTACTTTTGAGTAAATGGCTGTGCTAATCGTACCAACCAACTCGTCCGCATTTGCAGTAGCTGGTCCCGAAAATTTTTGGGAAGGATGCACCGGCACAGCGTTTGCAACGCATTAATATTGTCCATTCCCCGTTGAGCGTAGTGTTGGAAACGAAATTACTATGCACTGGAAGTGCATAGGTTCATTTATGCCGGAATAAATTCCTACTCCAGTATCAAATTTTCGGAGTTCGGACTGCTTTCATCTCTGTGATGCTCCAAATATTGCTGAACCATTTCTTCAGTTATGTTACCCGTACTCCATGCACCATACCCTATTCCCCAAAAGTGTCGGCCCCAATATCTTTGAGCTAAATGGGGAAACTCCATCTGCAATTTCCTTGAGGTAGCTCCCCCGTTGTTCCTGATGTTCCGCAGGGCATCAGGAACGCAGAATGGAAGCCGTTCTCTGAACGGAATTTATAGAACCGAAGCTAAATGATTGAACACAAGAAATGGGATTTGCATACAAAATAACAGATCAGCAGGCCGTGCATTTTATTACATGTACGGTGGCCCAGTGGGTAGATGTTTTTACCCGTACTGAGTATGCTGATATTGTTATAGACAGTATTAAGTTTTGTCAAAATAAGAAGGGTCTGTACGTGTATGGATGGGTGATCATGAGCAATCACTTGCATATGATCTGCTCTTCACCGGAAGGGATCGGCTTAAGCGATACGCTGCGTGATTTTAAGAAATTTACATCCACGGCTGTCGTAATGGCTATAGAGAAAAATAAGAGAGAGAGCAGAAAAAGTTGGCTGATGTGGCTGCTGAAACAAAAAGATGATATTCTTTTCTGGCAGCCAGGCAACCATCCGGAAGAAATAAGAACGCGGGAATTTTTTCAACAGAAACTGGATTACATACACAACAACCCTGTGAGGGCGGGCTGGGTGGATAAAGCAGAAGACTACAGATACAGCAGCGCACGGGATTTTTATGGCATAAACGGATTAATTGAACTAACACACTTTGAATGAACAGCAGCACTATGAATACCGTTCGGAGAACGGGTTTTATTAACAGTTCCTGATGCCCTGCGAAACATCAGGAACAACGAGACGCACTAAACTATGATGCACACCACAGACTACTGAACGGGTCCGACTGAATTTCATCCAGATGAAAGCATTAAACCATGAGATCATGAAATTTCCCTTATTTACATTGCTACTAATACTTATGCTTAATATAAGGTCGTCTTGCCAACTAATTTATCACATTGATGGTCAAGATCGTTCGGTATTAAATGTTCATAGTTCTGAAGAAAATCCTTCCGACACTTTGCATAATTTCTCATGTGACGGGGTGGGTAAAGAAAATGCCATATACATTATACACAACCTATATAATACTGTTACGTTTTTACAAGCTAAAAAAGCACCAAGGGGAACAAATAAATCTCTTAAAAAAAATGCAAATAATATTGAGTTTATTGTTGAGAGAAATAACGATATATGGACAACTCATTATAATATTTCAACTCTTCATCGTCCAGCTTTTGAAAAATACTGTAAATCATCCGATTGTTTCTATTTGTCAATAGGCAATGACTCGACAGTATTTATTACAAATATGATAGCTTTTTATCATTTTAAAATGAAAGAATTAAAAATAATAAAAATAAATAAATATTTTAAAAATAATCTATACAACATTCCACTTGACAGTTTTTACGTAAAATATGATTCTATAACAACCAGTTACATTACAACTAACGGAATTTATAACCAGTTAATGGATGATAGTTATAATATCGGCGATAATATATACACCGAAAGACTTATTGATTATTACAGGATACCCTGTTCAGTCGATTTAGAAATGACTATAAATAATGATTTGGACCACATTCTGGTTTTCAGAATTACTGAGATGACAATAAAGCCTGTTAAGATTGATCACTATGATAAAATTCTGTATGATCTGTACTCATACAAAGTGAATGGACACATAGTGTATGCAAACCAATTGATTATTGATAAAGATATGCTGGAGGAGAAGAAATAAAAACTAAGTGTTTTGACAAACAAAAAACAATAAACTCATGGACACACTAAACTATGATGCACACAACATACTACTGAACGGAGAGTAGGGACAACGATCATGTTTTGTTATCTCTTTGTTTTTGGAACTCTACGGTCAACTGGGATTTCATGGCACAAACGGCTTAATTGAACTAACACACTTCGAATGAACAACAGCATTATGAATACCGTTCAGAGAACGGGTTTTATTAACAGTTCCTGATGCCCTGCGGAACATCAGGAACAACCGTACGCATAAATGTGTCCCTTCGACCAGCCCAAGGCAGGCTTAGTAGAAATTCTAAGTTGAATGGTGCTAACGCCACTGAAGGGGATAGCAGCAAAACTGCCGGGACAATTATCCCTTTTTTTGAATTCTGAATTCCAATGAGTATCTTCAACCCCAAATAAGCAGCGTACATGAAATTCACAGCAGCTATAACACTTACCCTGGCACTGGCATTAGTAGGGATCACCTCGCTTACATCGTGCTACAAAAAACGTATCTGCCATTGCAACATCGTATATAGCGGCTTGCCCGGCCTGCCAGACAGCTCCTCCACCGAATTCACCATCCAGGATACCAAGGGCGGCGCCGATGCCAAGTGCAGCGCACAATCGGGTAAGGTGGTTAATAATGGCGTTACAACTATTGAGACCTGCTACCTTTATTAATAAAATTTTACCAATCCTGCATTTTATATTAAGCTATTTTTGAGCCATATTCAGGCTATGGACGAAGCTTTACAAACCGAAAACCCGGCACCTGCGGAAATACCGCGGCCACGAAAAAGCACATCATTTTACGTTAAGCGTGCCGTAGGTTTAATATTGTTACTGGCGCTTTCGGCTGTCTTTTTTTATTCAGCCTACACAAAGCTGGGCGTCTTTCTTCACTGGAACACTGCCGCAGACAAGGCCTCGTTCCCCATCTCTGTCTATTCCGATGATAATGTGTTCGATAGCTTTCAATGGACATTTTTCGACCTCGGTTTCAACAGTATATTGGTAACCGGCATCCTGGCGCGCCTGATGATCGGGCTGGAGGTGTTGCTGGGCCTGTTCCTGCTGCTGCATATCTTTCTGAAGCAGTTCACTTACAAAGCGGTTATCGCCGTACTGGCCGTTTTCATTGTGTACCTGCTGGTTGTTATAATGAAGCAGGGCAATTCCGGCAACTGCGGCTGTTTTGGTAATGCGGTAACCATGACCCCGCTACAGGCTATATGGAAGAACCTGGCGATGATCGCGGTAACGCTAGTCCTCTGGAAGATATACCCGGTGAAGCCCTACAGGCACCAGGAATATGTATGCCTGTTTGTAGCGGCCCTGGCCCTGAGCACACCATTCCTCTTGCGGTTCATGTATGTAGGCACAGATCCCGATCAGCCGAAGACCGCAACGACTATTGACCTATCGCCGCTGTACCAGTACACCCCCGCGCCTACTGTGGACCTAAGGAAGGGCAAGCACATCATAGCGTTTATGAGCCTCACCTGCCCGCATTGCAAGAAGGCCGCATACCTGCTCCAGATCATCCACCACGAGCACCCCGACTATCCGTTATACATGGTACTTGAGGGGGCTGACGCCCACCTGAAAACGTTCTTTGACGAGACCCATGCAGAAAATGTACCTTATCTGTACTTCCACCATACAGATGACTTTACGAAACTGGCGGGCCCCAGCGTACCATCTATAATATGGGTAAACAACGGCAATGTGGAGTACAAGAGCACCTACGCCTACTACCAGCTCGACCCGAACTTTATGGCGCAATGGTTCAAAAAGTAGTATAAGCAACCAATGTGAGTGGCTATTTGCGAAGCTTTAGCTGTTCGATCTCCTTCTGTAAGTGAACCAGCGTGGCCTGGATGGATAACAATATCTCAGACTCTTTGTTGCCCTTGGCTTCGTCTTCGTTTGTTTCTTCCTGTATCTCCACTACGTCTTCCTGTATCTCATCCACGTCTTTTTGTATCTCGTCCACGTCTTTTTGTATCTCTTCGATGTCCTCACCTATCTCTTCTATATCCTCGCCAATCTCCTCAATGTCCTCGCCCAGCTCTTCGATGTCTTCCTGTATGATCTCTATGTTCTGGTTGTTCATATTTATGGACATCTGTATGAATATGGACAGGTATATAGCCTCCAGCGACACAATAGTGGTCAATACGAGCAACATGCGCTCGAAGCTCATCAATCCCAGATTTGGAATCACGAAAGCGGCAATAAACAGCAGGCTGTGCACCACCACGGATGCTGATGAACCCACCCACCTGGTGATATTGGCCGCTCCTTTTTCCAATACTTTTCTTTGCCGCTCCCTGATACCCATAGTGACGATTTTATTCGGCGAAAGTAGGCAAAGGGACACATTAATCCGGCAAAAAAATATCGTGCGGCCGATCTGAATTCGCATATTAAAAAACGTATCTTTAAATGAATGAAATGCCCGGCATCCTTATTATTGATACTACTGGCTGTGATGGATGGATACAGCCAGACGCACGACACCATGCACATCTATTTTGAGCTGGACAAAACACATATCAACGAGCGGGGCATAAAAATGATCGACAGCATCATAAAGGACAACAGGCTGCTGCACGAAACCAAAATAACAATAATGGGTTATGCCGACTACCTGGGCACAGATGCCTATGACAGGGTGATCTCAGAGGCGCGGGCAAAAAATGTGGAAGACTACCTGGTTGTCTCCGGCTACAACAAGAATGATATAAAACGCTGCGTGGGTAAGGGCAAGATAAACCGCGCGGCAGTGAACGGCAAAAAGGGGTTTTCGAGTGAGCGGAAGGTGGATATTATTTTTGACGGAAGGAAGGATACATCTGATGATCAGCGTTTTCGGTATGACCTGGAAAAGATGGTAGTTAATGATGCTATACCCATTAAGAACCTGGAGTTTTACCAGGGTTCGCTCCGGATGATGCCTGACTCCTATTTTTGGCTCGATATGCTCGTCGCCTATCTTAAGAAAAACAGCACCATCGTCTTCCAACTGGAAGGGCATGTATGCTGCCTTGGCTTTAATGATGGCCGTGACGAGCCGTATGACGAGGGAACACTCTCGCAGAAGCGCGCACAGGGAGTAGCCGACTACCTCATAAAGAACGGCATAGCCAAAGAACGCATGAAAGCAGCCCTTGGCCTGGGTAACATAAACCCTATAAGGGATGAAGAGAGTGGGCGGGAAAATGAAGCGCTAAGCCGGAGAGTAGAGCTGCGCATAATCTCGAAATGATGAAAGATCACTATCCAAATACCAAAGAACAAATACCAATGAACAAATACCTAGCTATCTTTGCGCCATGGCCAATGAGAATGATATAGAAGATGTATGGGATGACGAAGACCCGGAAGGTGAGGTAAATGAAGCAGATGCAGCCCCCGTGGAGCGCCTCCGCATTGTTACAGACAAGCGGCAGGAGCCACTGCGTATTGATAAGTTCGTGATGAACCGGCTGGAAGGCGCTACCCGCAACAAGGTGCAGCAATCCATAGACGATGGTTTTATCCTTGTGAATGACCAGGTTGTTAAGTCGAACTACAGGGTGAGGCCAAATGATACAATAGTTGTATTTGAAACACGCAAGCCAGAAAGCCAGGAGGTGATACCTGAGGACCTGCCGCTTAGCATTGCTTATGAAGACGAGGCCCTGATGATCATAAACAAGCCAGCAGGCATGGTGGTGCACCCGGGTTGCGGCAACTATACCGGAACACTGGTAAACGGACTTTCGTACTACTTTATGAAGACGCAGGTGCCGCTGGATGAGCTAACCCGTGTGGGATTGGTACACAGAATAGACAAAGACACCACAGGACTGGTGGTTATAGGCAAGACAGACGAGGCCATGACCAAGCTGGCAGCGCAGTTCAAAAAACATACGGTACACCGCCGCTATATAGCCCTTGTATGGGGTGACCTTGCTGAAGATGAAGGGACTATTCACGTGAACATAGGCCGCAACCTGCGTTTTCGTAAGATAATGGATGCCTTCCCAGAGGGGGACGTGGGCAAGGATGCCATAACACACTATAAAGTGCTGGAGCGTTTTAACTATGTAACGCTTGTGGAACTACGACTGGAAACAGGCCGCACGCACCAGATACGTGTGCATATGAAATACATAGGCCATCCGCTGTTCAACGATGCTACCTATGGCGGCGACCGGATCGTGAAGGGCACGGTATTTAATAAGTATAAGCAGTTTATTGACAACTGTTTCAGCATACTAACGCGCCAGGCGCTGCATGCTAAGGAACTGGGCTTCACCCACCCTACCACCGGCGAATGGATACAATTTGATTCGGAGCTGCCAACCGATATTGCCGAGGTAATAGAAAAGTGGCGGGCATATACCGGCGGCATGACCAAACAACTGAAGCAGAAGCTGGACAATATGTAGCATATCATAAAGTCCGTTCGTTGAACTTTTCCAGGTAACTATCCTTCAAATAGCGGATGAAGATCACTATGCAATAAACGCCACCGACAGCAATAAAAACAGTGATACGAAAATAAAGCGCGGCCACGCTCACTAATGCTATTTTATACCTCAGCATAGGTTGTAAAAGTCAATTAGCGTGCCAAAAACTGCAAAATTGTGCAGAAGTGCCCCGAATGCCCGTGAGACGAATTTTGAATATCTTTGACGCAACGAATGAATTATGCGCAGCATTTTATCCTGTATCACTCTAAATATATTTTTTCTATTTTCCTGTCATGCCGGATATGCGCAGGATACGCTATCAAGAAAAGCTGGTGATACATTGATAAAATTTCCCCGGGCAATATTAGTGCAGCTTAGCTCTGAGCAAAACAGAATTAACGCCCTCACAAAGGCCAGAAGAATTAAAGAACTGCTAACGATTAAGGCTGACGCTGCAAATATCATTACCAAGACCATAGCTGATTTTGACGCTCACTTAAACTTCTGCCCGGTTTACTATTATATCGACACTAACATTGACCTAATAAAAAACAGGCAATTTTCCGGGGTATTATTTACCGTTGATGGCAAGCCAGCTACCAATACTGGCTTAAGCGACACAAGCCGTGATTATCTGATCGCATATTATGGCTATCCTAATTATCAATCAAGACTAGACGATACAGAGACTAACCCCCAAAAATACAGTTACTCTTCAAACGAGCCTCATGGCCGTGAAATGATCAACTACCTTGATGAAAATTATTACCGTATTAAAAACTATGGCTGTCCTGATCCTTCTTACACTTCGGGAAACAGAGACGCCTCAGGCGCTAACAAAGAATACATGTATGGTCAGCATTTTGGCCGTGGGCTAGTTATAAATAATTGCCGGTTTCAACAGGTATCTTTCTTATATAAATTTGGATACGACAATGTACTATTCAGCCGGAAACGTGAAAACCGCCAATATATATATAAGTCTAAGCGGTTTGATCTGGAGTACTTCCCTTTTGCAGAGAAACTAAACGCGGCTTTATTCGGACTGCATGAAAAAATAAAAAATAAAAAGATACGTATTAATCATTACGGAGGCCAGAATATTTTTGAGTGGTAGCTGCGCACGAGCAGGCGGTTATCATAGCTTAGCAGCATCCATCAATCCAAACAAATCCTCCCAGCTTTCTACCGGTTGCTCTAATTGCAGCATACCAGCCAGCAGCGTATAAATATCTGTGGCGCGCTTACCTTCCTTACGAAGGAATTGAATAGAAGTGTCACCGGCTGACTTAGAGAGCTTATTACCATCGGCGCCGTTGAGCAGTGCGTGATGATAGAATGTGGTGTCACCAAAGGTACCAGTGGCGAGCAAGGAAGAAAGATACAACTGTGCCAGCGTAGAGTTCCAGAGGTCCTGCCCCCTCACGATGAGATCAACACCAAAATAAGTATCATCGACAACTGAGGTGAGCTGGTAGGCCGGGAAACCATCCTTCTTTCGAACAATAAAGTCTGTCATAGGTGGCGGCAGCGTTGCGGGTACTACCGTGTCCGGCCATGTTTTAACCTGCAGCTCTTTTTCCTTGCCGGTACGCAACCGCCAGCTAACATTCGCGTCGAAAGGTATATTCTTGCTGCGGCAAGTGCCGGGATAAATGCTTTCGTCGCGATTTACTACTACCTGCGTCCGGGTACACTGGCAAGCGAACAAATGTCCGTCTTCTTTTAACCGCTGCAATGCATCATTGTACAAAGGCATACGGTGCACCTGCGAATATTCATGTTCGTATTCATGCAGGGTCCTTGGGCCTTCGTGCCAGGGTATGCCGAGGAAATCCAGCGTGTCGAAAATATCCTGTACGTAAAGTTTATTAGTGCGCTCACGATCTGCATCATCGATCCTCAGCAGGATCTTTGCATTTGTTTTCTTTGCGAGACCGGCGGTAATAACGAAAGAGAGTATATTGCCCAGGTGCAGAAACCCGCTGGGCGTAGGCGCTATCCTGGTCTTTTTCAGCATGAGGTCAGAAGCCATCCTTCGTCGTTTTCCCCCGGGAGACCGAAGGGTTCATTATTTCTTCTCTGCAATAAAATTCAACCCGAAAAAGAAATATTCCCGCCGCATACCTTTATCCTTCTGTATGCTACGTTCTTTTTCCAAAAGTTTCTCGTGGTCAGAAAACCGGTAGGTAACGGGCAGGTAATACCTTACGTATTGCACGCTCCCGGCATTAATGCCGAAGCCATTTTTTTCAAACAACCGCTCCCAACTGGCAAGGCTGCGAATATTCTCATTACCTATAAGTATATCCTTTTGCAGCTTCTCGTCCCAGATAGTTATTATGCGCTTACTACCACGGTATTTATATAGCTTTAATCGCTGAATGATATTATTGCCGTTCTCTTCTATTGATAGCACCTTACCACCCTTTTTGAGGCTTTCCTTGAATATCTGCAAAGCATCATCAATAGGCTCCAGGTGGTGAAGCGTATCCTGTACTATGATCCAGTCGTAGCTGGCTGGTTCCGGCTTGTTATCAAACAGGTTTTCGTAGCTGCAGGTAAATAAGGACGTATCACCGTATTGGCTCCAGTAGGCTACCCTTTTTTGAATGGTGTCGTAATAAAACTCCAATGTGGTGCCATGAGTGCGGATACCATTCATGGCCAGGAACAAACATGTAGTGCCGTAGCCACAGCCACAATCCCAAATGGATAGCTGGCTTGCACCGCCCTTTTTGCCGGCAATATCAACAAGATTTTTCTGAATATATCGCAACCGCTCCAAAAAATAATTTCTCCGGAAATGCCATGACGACTGTTTCCCGAGAAACTTATAATAGGGTTGCATTTCAGTATGTACTTCAAGTTCTTTCAGCATCAGCTCAAAGAACCGCTCAGGAGACATCATTTGGGGCCAAAAGTAATAATAATATAGGCTAAAGTCAAAAATGGCACTGAAAACAAAAAGTCTGAAGTTTCTAACATATCAATCATCGCGATCACAGTTATCTACCTTTGTATGACTAATTTTTCAATCGCATTAATGCCATCGCCTCTCACCTGCACAAGGTATATGCCATTACTCAACAATGCAGTTTGTTCATTGCTAAAAAAAACGTTGGAGGGGCCTGCTGCGAAATATTTTTCAGCTGGTGGCATCACCACCCTCCCGGACATGTCCGTAATGGATACAATGACGAGACCGGATCGTGCACATGTGAAAGCTGCATTGAATGCGCCAGGTGAAGGATCGGGATATATATCCAGGGACTTACGGCGTGTAAAAGAGGTATTCGAGACAGCAAGCGGTAGACCTGCACTGTCGCAGAGACATCCAGTGCGCCACTCGTCATGGCGAAACATCGTCCAATCGGGACCATTGCCGACACCCCATGAGAGACAGAACGCATAGCCGTAATCGGTATGAGTTGTGGAGTCACTGCGGCCCTTGCCGCCGATTATGAACAGATCGAGTATGCCGTCATTATCAAAATCTGAAATGATAGGTGCATTGTCTACTTCGAAAATACTACTGGTGTCACCCAGTGAATCAACCGCATAAGAAAGGAGATCGAAGGTGCGGATGACCGAGCCTGTGACCCCGTCCAGCGAAATAACAGTACCGAAATGGGTGCAAAAGGTTACATCTTTAATATCATCATTGTTGATATCGGCAACCACGGATCCGCGAAAACTTGTATAATCAGATGGTGGTGTATAAGACCATAGCGCAGAATCATTGCGGTTCACGGCGCGTACACGGCTGCCATCCATGTATATAATATCCAGGTAGCCATCATTATCAAGATCAGCCATTGTCACAGGAGCGCCTATATAACCACCCGCCAGTTTAGAGACTGAGTCTTTCCACATCAACATACCATCTCCCGACCTGATACAATACAGGTAGCCGTCATAGTCACCGATCACTAATTCCTTTTGGCCGTCTCTGAAGAGGTCTCCGACTGCCGGGCCATGGTACAGCAGATCGTGCACATAGTATCTCCACTTCAGGCTATGATCGCTCAATCTGTAACATGCAATACGGTTACTATCATAGTTAAAGTCCCAGGTGGCTACGGCGAAGTCTGTTTCCATGCCATTCTTCATAATGGCCGGCTCACTCTCTATTGCTGCATTTGTATCTACGAGCAGCGTCCATTTCTTTGTACCGGAACGACCATCAAGGCAATGCACATTACCAAAGAAAGTGCCGTGCAGCACATCCATATATCCATCGCCATCGGCATCGGCCATGCTGGGCGGGGAGTCTCCCCCACCCGTTATTGTCTTCCACTGCACATAGCCTGAGTCTGCGTCCACGCAAAACGTGGTATCCATGCAGGAACCCGGTATAACGACCTTGTAATTCCCGTTATTGAAAGGATCGAATATCAACGGACCGGCATCATTGCAACCGCCACCCGGTCCGGGCTGGCTGTGCTTCCACTTAAGCGACCCGTTCTCGGCATTAAGACAGTATACGTTACTATCATTCCAGTAGGTACTGAAAACAAGCTCCAGCTTTCCATCACCGTCCACATCTTTTGCAGCGGTCTGCCCAAAAGAAACATCTTTCAGGTAATAATGCCATTTCATCGTTTGTGCATGGGCGGTTATCCCGGTCAAAGACAGTAAAGCAATCAGAATCGTTTTCATAAGCACCGTTATCTTCTAAAGATATAAAAAATGTAGCGCAGCGTTATTATCATTATTAGCGGAATTAAAAGAACTTTACACCAGATGAGGAATGAGTACGGATATTTTTTGTCGGGCAATGAAAGGCTTCACTATCTGAAATCAGGCAAGGGCAAACGGCTGCTGCTTGCTTTTCATGGGTATGGAAACGATGCAGGGTCGTTCGCGTCTATTGAGCATTACCTGGCCAATGACTTTACAGTTCTTTCCTTCGACCTGCCACACCATGGCAAAAGCACCTGGGGCGATGCCCCACTGGCAAAGCAAGACCTGGCAAGGCTTGTAGATATGATGAAGAAGGAATACCACGTTGAAAAGATATCACTGCTTGGCTATAGCCTGGGTGGACGGGTCTGCCTCTCTATAATCGAGCTGGTACCTGAGTCTATTGATCATGTTACCCTACTGGCAACCGACGGCCTGGTAAAAAACTGGTACTACTCTTTTTTTACCGCCACTTACCTCGGCAAGAAAATGTTCCGGCATATGCTGGAGAAGCCAGCACGCTACTTCAAGGTAATGGACTGGTTCAAAAAATGGCATATGGTTCACCCCAGCCGGCACAAATTTGCATTGCATGCGCTGTCTTCTGTTGAAGCACGTGATCTTCTATTAAAAGTGTGGCCGGCAATGAGCCTGCTTGTACCCTCCCCTTCTGAGCTAAAGAGTATTATCCGCCAGTATCAAATTCCAGTCAGTCTGTTCATGGGTGTAAATGACAGAATAATGCCGCCGCGGCTGGGCGAGCAATTCAAATCGGGATTGGATACAGTGCGACTACATTTACTTGAGCGGGGTCATCGCCTGTTTGATGATGAGAACGCGGAGCAAATAGCCAAATCACTACTATGACCCTATTGCTGACCATCGTGTTTTGTCTGCTGCTGGCTTTAGGATATGGATTGCTGATGCTTGCTTACAAAACGGGCTGGACACAGCAAAAGGAGTTTATTCTGCCAGTTGATCATATCCCGCATACGCGCATATCTATCATTATACCCGCCAGGAACGAAGCCCAAAATATAGGCACATGCATCGAATCTATATTGGCGCAGCAATATCCCCCATCACTTTTTGAGCTCATAGTAGTTGATGACTATTCGGAAGACAGCACAGCGAAGATCGTTGAGAGATACACAGACAAAAATGTAAAATGCCTGAAGCTGGCAGACATACTCCCGGCAAAACAAATAAACTCCTATAAAAAGGCAGCGTTGACCGCAGGCATAAACGCCAGCACAGGAGAGCTGATCGTAACCACCGATGCGGACTGTATAGCCCCCGACTATTGGCTGGCCAATCTTGCAGCAATGTATGAACGCGATAGCCCGCCGATGATCGTGGCGCCGGTTACTTATTCTGCAAAAAGAAACATCTTACCGATATTTCAGTTGATAGACTTCATGAGTATGCAGGGAATCACTGCTGCCGCACACAAGCTTAACCTGGGCAATATGTGCAACGGAGCCAACCTGGCATTCAGCAAGTCAGCTTTTGAGTTCGTAGGTGGATATGAGGACATTTCGCATCTTGCATCGGGCGATGACTATTTATTGATGATGAAGATAAACAGGGCTTATCCGGGCCGTATCGCTTACCTGAAATCTGAACAGGCAATTGTCGCAACAGCTCCGCAACTGACTTGGAAAAGCTTCCTGCACCAGCGAATCCGCTGGGCCTCCAAATCCGGGAAGTATAATGATAATCGGCTCACAGCAATACTGATACTGGTCTATTTATTCAATGTCGCGCTCTTTGGGTTATCCATTGCGGGATTCTTCACCCCGCTTTACTGGGTCATTGCCTCCACTATGCTGGTGATAAAGATCGCTGCAGAATATCTGTTCGTGCGCCCGGTGGCGAAGTTCTTCAGCAGTGAATGGGTCATGGGCTACTTCATTTTGCTACAGCCGTTGCATGTACTATATATAGTATTAGCGGGCTTTCTGGGATTCTTTGGCAAGTACGAATGGAAGGGAAGAAGAGTGAGGTAAGTGATAAGTGATAAGTGATAAGTGATAAGTGATAAGTGATAAGTGATAGAAGACAATCCAAAATTCAAAAAATCACCCCAGCATAACAAATACCACTGGAGTCTTACCTAAAACCGGTATTTCCTTACTCCACTCTGTGATCGTCTTTGTTTTGATAAATGCATCGGGAGCGGTGATGTTTTGTGCTATGCAGAGCCGTGTTTTACCACTGCAATGCTTAAGCAGGTCGGCAAGAAGATGGTCGTTGCGATAAGGTGTTTCAATGAATAACTGCGCCTGGTTTTCCTTCTGAGAGATTGCTTCCAGTTCCTTTATTCTTTTCATCCGTTGCGGATCTTTCACAGGTATGTAGCCAGTGAAGCTAAAGCTCTGCCCATTGAGCCCCGATGCCATCAGCGCCAGTATCAACGAATTAGGCCCCACCAGTGGAACTACCTTTGCCCCCATGCCCTGAGCGATGGCAACCAACTCTGCGCCGGGGTCGGCAATGCCGGGACAACCTGCTTCGCTCATTATGCCTACCGTTTGCCCTTCCTTCAGCCATTTGCTCAGCAATGCTGTATCCGGCCCAGTATGCTTGTCGATCTCGGAAAAATGCAGCTCATCTATCACTAATGTAGCGTGCAGCGAACGTAGGAATCTACGGGCAGTGCGGACGTTCTCAACAAAATAATGTTTTATCAGCGCTGTGTGTGCCGTTATTTCCGGAGATAGCGTTTGCAGCGTGCCATCGGCTATCGGGATAGGTATCATATATACGGTACCCTTGCAGTTGTAAGTAGTAGTTCGTGAGTCGTCAGTCATGGTGTTGAATTGCAACTAAAAAGACAAGGTACGAAAACAAAAGGATTACTCATTGGCTGCGAATTCCCGGTATTTGGAATTTGGGGCTTGAAGTTTGAAATTTGTCTCGGTTATGATATTGCCTGAATCATTTTATACCCGCAAAGATGTAGTAAAAATAGCCCGCGAACTATTGGGTAAAGTATTGGTCACAGCGTTTGATGGCGTCCTTACTTCCGGTATGATCGTAGAGACGGAAGCATATGCCGGCGCTACAGATAAGGCATCGCATGCCTTTGGCAGCAGGCGCACCAATCGCACCGAGGTAATGTATATGCATGGCGGAGCTGCTTATGTATACCTGTGCTACGGCATCCATCATTTGTTCAACGTGGTCACCAACCTGCAGGATACCCCACATGCTATACTGATACGCGCCATAGAACCATTGGAAGGAATAGATATTATGCTGGAAAGGCGCGGAAAGGAAAAGCTGACGCCGTCGCTTACGGCAGGTCCGGGCGCAATGAGTATGGCACTAGGCATACATACGTGCCAAACGGGAAGTTCCCTTCAGGGACCGGATATACGTATAGAAGACAGAGGCATTAAGGTAGCCAGTAAAGATATTATCGCGGGCACACGGGTTGGCGTTGCTTATGCCATGGATGATGCGTTAAGGCCTTACCGGTTTTCTATAAAGGGGAACAGGTATGTGAGTAAGGGGAAGGGGCTGTACGCGATAAGTTGTCAAGTTGATAGGTGATACATTTAAGTCAAACGCATTAAATCGGCGGGTACCAAAATTAGCGCAATGCGCCGGGACGCTTCCAATAAAAAAACCGGCTACAAGCGCCGGTTTTTGTGAATTTCTATCGTTTATCTTACCACAACTTAGGGCAAGACCAGGAATAACCGGGGTTTCTTTCGTGCCTGTTGATACGGCCGAAATACATCAGCGATACTTCGTAAGCGCCTACACCATGTGTAGCAGGGGTGAAGCTGGATGCGTTAACATCATAGCTGAAACCGATACGCATTTTAGACCACTCAATGCCTACATAAGGTGCGATCGCATCACCGTAGCGATACCAGCCACCAAGGTAGAATATTGTGTTCTTCTGGAATTCTGCATCATGACCCGGGTTAAGCACGAAACCTACAGCAGCGCCTAACAGTACTTCAGTTGCTGCAGCCTGGCTTTGATAAAGGCCGCTGGCATATAATACTGTATTTGGGTTCATTTCGAAAGATGCTCCCATGTAGCCGGTCTGACGGGCATGTATCTGGTGGTTCTCATTGCTCAGGAAAGTTTCAACTGGCTGAGAGATATGGTAGTAAGAATAACCCAGATATGCCGTAACGTGATCAGATACCTTACCAGAATACATCAAACCACCATTAAAATCAGGATAACTAAGCTGCGAGCTATTGAACTGCTCATGGCTGGAACCGATAAGGCCCTGACCCGGAATATTCATGTCTTCGAAAGTCAGTTTGGCGAAATCGAGACTTTTCTGAACAATATTCACTTGCAAACCAAATGAAATGTGCTGCTGCCTGTCATAGCCGAACGCTTTGTGATAAGCCAGCGAAAGTCCCACAGTAGTATTAGTGAGGCCACCGGAACCCGATTTGTCATACAGGCCCATGATACCCATACCCAGTGCATCACCTTCCGGCAATTTGCCTTTCAGCATAGCCATGTCGTATGATACCGTACCCGTCATATATGGATTCGGAGATACAGACGACCATTGCTGCCGAACATCTGCAGCAAACCTGAGATCTTCGTCAACAAGACCCGAAGTAGCCGGATTCAAAGTGAGGGGGGATGTGAAATATTGAGTAAAGTGTACATCCTGCGCCTTCACCGACCCTGCAAATAATGCAACAACACCCACTCCAAGTACTAATTTCTTCATATTTTAGTTTTTACAGAAATCCGATAAAAAATTCCGACACCAAATTAAGGTAATATTCCTAACTATACAAGACATTGGTAAATATTATTTTGGTTGGGTAACTTTTATAAATTATTGCTGTTTAATTAAAATAAAAAATCCCTGACAAAAATGTCTTTTTTAATATACTGAATTATTGGGGCATATCCGATTGGGGCATACCCAAAATTAACGCGTTGCCCAATGATATTATTGCCGCAAAAGCATAGCTGTGTAAAGCTAACTTTCTGCTTCGCGATTTTTAATTATCTTTGACTACCTTATGGATATCTCGCATCTGCTACTATACATTTTAGGGTGTATTTTGCTGATCGGTTTTTTTGCAGGAACTGAGATCGCCTTTATCTCTGCAAATAAACTGAATATAGAATTACGCAAAAAACAGGGAAAGTACTCCGGGCAGATCCTTGCCCGCTTCATGGAGAACCCTGCTGAATTCATAGGCACAAGCCTTGTGGGTGTGAATGTATTGCTGGTCGTATACGGCCTGCTGGCAGCAGATGTGACCACACAACTGTTGCAACACTATCATATCTCTATGTCAGAATACTCAAAGCTGGCACTTGACACACTTATTGCTACCATCGTTATCCTGATATTCGCGGAGTTTTTACCCAAAGCGATATTCCGGTCAAAAGCAGAGACAGTTCTGGCCATTTTCGCAGTACCTATGTTGTGTATGTACTGGATATTTTTCCCCATTGCCAAGGTGTTTGTATCCATCTCTGAATTTATCCTGAAGTACCTTTTTAATGTACGGTTCAAAGAAAACAAGCAGGTATTTAACCGGATAGACCTGGAATTGTTTGTGAAGCAGAGCATGCACGGGCATGAAAACGAATCGAGCGAGGTAAATGCGGAGCTTTTTGAGAACGCCCTGTACCTTGTAAATGTGAAGATCCGCAAGTGCATGGTACCCCGCAACGAGATCGAAGCCATAGAAGTGATCGCATCAGTAGCGGATGCACGGGCTAAATTCATTGACACCAAGCTCTCCAAGATCCTTGTTTATGACGATAGTATTGACAATATCATAGGTTATATACATCACCTGGATCTCAACCGCAGGCCAAACTCTATTCGTGAGATATTGCATACCATCACCCCCGTTCCGGAGGCTATGAGCGCAGTGGACCTTATGAACCGGTTTACAAAGGAGCGTAAAAGTATAGCATGGGTGATCGATGAGTTTGGCGGCACCGCCGGCATCGTAACAATGGAAGATGTACTGGAAGAGATTTTCGGCGATATCAATGACGAATATGATGAGCAGGAACATGTGGAGAAACAAATAGCTGAAAGCGAATACATATTTTCCGGCCGCCTGGAACTGGACTATCTGAATGAAAAATATGGTTTTTCATTCCCTACTGACGATTCTGAGACACTTTCGGGCTATATCATCACTGAGCATGAGACCATACCTAAGATAAAGGAGCGCATCATTCTCGGCAAGTATGAATTTGATATATTGCTGGTGACAGATACGAGGATAGAAACCGTGAAAATGAAAATACTCAGATAATATGAAAATTTGAAGATGTACAAATTTGAAAATGGCAGTGATATAATACCTCAGCGTACGTAGTGACGCAAAGCACTTTATCACTACCCGGCGATTTAACCTTTCAACCTATCAGCATTTTAACTTCTAAACGTACCAACATGCCCGTACAACGCGCTTTCAACCTTAATAAATGGATAGATGAGAACCGTCATTTACTGAAGCCGCCTGTGGGCAATCAGTGCGTTTATAAAGACGCAGGCGATTTTATCGTGATGGTGGTAGGCGGACCCAACAGCCGTAAAGATTTTCACTATAACGAAGGTGAGGAACTGTTTTACCAGCTAGAGGGAGATGTCGTAGTGCGTATACAGGAAGATGGCAAAATAGTGGACATACCCATAAAAGCCGGCGATATGTTCCTGCTGCCCGGCAGAACACCCCACTCTCCTCAGCGAGGCCCGAATACGGTAGGGCTGGTAATAGAAATAAAACGTAAGACCGAAGAACTTGACGGCTTTATGTGGTTCTGCGAAAAATGCGATGAGAAGCTATATGAAGAGTTTGCCAACATTACCGACATTGTAGCCCAGTTGCCACCGATTATGAACCGCTTTTATTCTGACGAGGAAAAGCGCACGTGTAAAAAGTGCGGGGCTGTTATGCTACCGCCCGGAAAGTAAAATTATTTCTTCTCGACAAGATACATCAACACCGGAAAGTGATCGCTGTAGCCATTATCCCATTTTTGTGAAATGGTAAATGACCTGTGAGGCAACCCTTTATCCTTACCTATTTTATTTACCAGGAAGTCACGGTTAAATATCTCGACATTGTAAAACTTCCATTTGTCGTTTGGATTTTTCAGAAGAGCGCCAGAAACAATGATCTGATCAATGAGGTTCCACTCTCCCTGGTAACTTTCTGTGCCAATGCCTTTCTTGTAGATATTGATCCATGGATTATACATGCCGGTAGCAGTAACGTCTTCTTTATTGGCTTTTGCGTTCAGCACCTTTACAACGCCTTCACTGGTAGGATTGTCATTGAGGTCACCGAGTATGATGATCTTGGCATTGGGGTTTATGTTCGTGAGTGAGTCTGCAATATGCTTAGCTACACCGGCTGCCAACTTGCGCCCGGGCGCCGAGGCAGCCTCTCCCCCGCTCTTAGATGGCCAGTGGTTTACCATAATGTGTACCGTGTCGCCACTGAGTATTCCGGCCACAGAAAGCACATCACGGGTTGGCCTGTGCTGCCCGATCATCTCCATAGGTACACGTACGGGCTCTGCGCTCAGCAAAGTGAAATATTTAGGATTGTATAGCAGCGCAGTACTGATGCCACGCTCGTCAGAAGTATAAAACCATGCATACTGGTAATTGCGCTCCTTTATCTCAGGCTGTGCAACAAGGTCTTTAAGCACCCGGTCATTCTCGATCTCCACCAGGCCTAATACAGCCGGGCCGTCCGGTGTGATATCTGTGCCCATTTTCTGTATCACAGATGCAATGTTGTGCAGCTTCTGTTTATATACTTCTTCGGTGTAGCGGTAGGGACCGGCAGGAGTAAAATCTTCATCCTTTTTGTTGGGATCATCCTCGGTATCAAACAGATTTTCGCAATTATAACTGCCTATCGCCAGTATTTTATATTGCTGTTTCTGGCCAAAAGCGGGAAACGAAAGCAGGAGCGTAAATGCAGATACAGAGAATAGTATAGTCTTGATCACAAATATTTTTTTACAAAGGAATAGAAAAATACGAAGTGGAGCGGTTTTCGACCGAAATATAGGGCAAAGATAATGCTACTGTAACAATTTATTAATTTAAGCCGACTGTTAGCTAGTCGGGGTTTTGTATGTTTGCAAACCGAAATTTCAATGATGAATAATTTTTACATGCCAAGGATAAAACTTGCGATTATTTTCCTTTTGCTTTTTTCAGGCAATATGGCAAATGCACAGTCTGGAAAAACCAGCACACTCAAAGGCCGGGTGCTGAACAGCACGACCAAACTGCCTTATCCAGAGGCGCAAGTGACTATTCCTGCGCAACAAATACAGATCACGGCTAATACTGAGGGGTATTTCATTATCCCGGGTGTTGCACAGGGAAATGTAAAGGTGGTGATAAGTGGCCGCGGCATAAAAACCGACACTATCGCGGTTTCGTTAAGCGGGGAAGAGACCGATATGGCGGAAATACTGGTAACCCCGGCGGAACTATCTCCCGAAAGCGCCGAACTACCTACCATTACACTGGAGGAGAACACATCGCAGGAAGATGAGAATGCATCGGCGACCTCTCAAAGCTCGTCTGGTTTTTATGTTACCAACCAGGATCCATTCCTCTATACTGCTGCTATCGTTTTCGGGCCGTTCCGGTTTAAGCCAAGAGGATACGATAATTCCGATGTGGAAATAAACGGTATCCCCTTGCAGGACCTTGAAACCGGCTTTGCCTCTATGGGTGTTGTGGGCGGGCTCAACGATGTATTAAAAGACCGAACCATTACCTATGGACTGAAGCCAGCGGAATACTCTTTTGGCACGGTAAAAGGGTCTACTTATATTAATGCAGAGGCGGCCAACCAGCGTGCCGGGACCAGTGTTTCTTACCAGCTCAGCAATGGCAACATCAGGAACCGGGTCATGGTAACCCACAGCAGCGGACTGGGCAAAAAAGGATGGGCCTATACTGTTTCCGGTTCCAAAAGGTGGTCTACTGAAGGTTATGTACCCGGTACCTATTATGATGGGTATTCTTTTTTTGGCGGGATAAGCAAAGTAATCAATAAGGGGCAGTTCAACCTGACTGCATTTGGAGCGCCAACAAAAAGAGGAAAGACAACTAATAATACCGATGAAGCATTTGAGCTCGCCGGTGATCATTATTACAATTCATCATGGGGCTATCAGAACGGCGAAAAACGCAATGCACATGTTGCCAATTCTTTCCAGCCATCCGTGATAGCAAACTATACACTTAAGCCTTCGGATAAAACCCGCTGGAATACAGCTGTGGGGTACGAATTCGGAAAGTACAGAAATTCCAACCTTGACTTTTACAACGGAAGTAACCCGAACCCGGTGTTCTATAAGAAAATGCCGAGCTACTACCTCTACGGGATTCCTAAAACCGTTCCGGCAACTGCGGATGCGATAAAAGCAAAGTATCTTGCTCACCCCGAGTTGCTACAGGTGCAGTGGGATGACCTCTATAGCGACAATTACACGGATGTAGAAACGATATACGATGTTAATGGCATTGCCGGAAACAATGTGACTGGCAGAAGATCTGTATATGTAATGGAAGACGCTGTAGATGATTTGAAGAAATTGTCTTTCAACTCGAACATCACGCACGTATTAAACGAGAACATAACACTCGACGGCGGCTTGATGGCAATATCGCAGCGAGACGAATACTACAAACAGTTAACAGACCTGTTAGGTGGCGACTTTTTTGTTAACTATAACCAGTTTGCGGCACAGCAGGCACTGGCGATCCCGAGCTATGTACAAAACAACCTGAACCAACCCAACGCTTTGATCAAAAAAGACGACAAGTACGGGTATGATTATATCCTGAGAGCGCTACAGGCCAGGGGCTGGGGACAGGGCGTATTTACGTATAAACATTTTAATTTCTTCGTGGCTGCCGAAGGCGGAATGATGTCGTTCAGCCGTGAGGGCCTGATGCGTAACGGCCTCTTCCCGAGCAACTCATTCGGAAGAAGCACAACACATAGTTTCAGCACTTACAAGTTTAAAGGAGGATTTACGTATAACCTAAATCCGAAAAATGCAGTTTATGTACACGCATCTTATTTCAATGATGCACCAAAGATCGATTACTCCTATATCTCAGCAAAAGGAAGGGATTTTGTAGTCAACGGCATTCAACCATACAAAACAAAATCATTCGAGATCGGCTACCTTTTCAAGACATCTGTAGTAAATTTCCGCCTTACCGGATACGTAACTGATGTTACCGGGAATACGATCATCAAACGCTTCTGGAACGACGATCCGGATATCCAGTCTTTCGTGAACTATGTGATGCAAAATGTGGATACAAGGTCTACAGGTATCGAATTGGTAGCCGGCGGAAAGATCACGAAAGCCCTCTCCGCAACGATTGTAGCTGCGATAGGGCAGTCATTTTATACCAACAACCCAACCGTAAGTATCTACCAGGATAACAGCCCATCAATGACAGCAACCTCCCGCGAAGTGTATTTAAAAAACTATTACCTTGGTGTAGGGCCTCAGTTCATTTATTCGCTCGGTCTCAAATATAGCCCCCGTAATTACTGGCATGTGAACCTGAACTTCAACTACATGGACCACAACTATGTGGAAATAAATCCGGAACGACATACCGAGGCAGCGATCGACCTTGTACCGGCGAACAGTCAGCAGCAAAAGGAGATACTCGCACAAGAGAAACTTCCCGCTGCGTTTACAACCGACCTTAGCGTTGGCAAGTCGTTCAACGTATCGAAGTATATAAAGTCAGTTAGCAGCAGGACGCTTCTCAATGTGAACCTGGGGGTAAACAACCTGCTGAACAATACCAATATTAAAACAACGGGGTATGAGCAACTGCGTTACGATTTCGCATACCACAACCCACAAAAATTCCCAAATAAATATGGGTACGCATACGGTATCAACTTCTTTTTGACCATCGGTTTAAAATTCTAATAAGGAACAACTAATAAGAGTAAATAATAACAATATGAAACTTGCCAATTTTTCCATTATGCTGCTCAGTTGCAGTTTGATCCTGGGTTCGTGCCTGAAGCAAAAATATTCGACGCCTCCCGATGCGAGCACGCTCGATCCTCATCTTGCTGTAAACGGCACTCTTAAGGACCTTTCTTATGCAACAATTTTTCTGACATCAGGCACCAAATCCAGAGTTTTGGGAGACACTACGGTCTTCGGAATTGTGGTGGCTGATGACAGATCCGGTAACCTGTACAAAAAAATAATCATTGAGGATACTTCGAGCGGAGGCATGGCGCTTATATTAGACCGGTCCTATCTGTATGCCGACTACCCTGTTGGCCGCAAGGTTTATGTGAAACTGAAGGGCCTGTCACTGGTTAACTATAAGGGAACCCCAGAGATCGTTTATTCGGTAAACACAGACGGCACCACAAACGGTATACCTGCCGCACTCATCAGCGACTATATAGTAAAAGCTAATTTTCCAAACACAGTGACTCCGATCACTGTTACAGACATAACTGAACTGTATACTAATGCACAGAAGTACGTAAACAGACTGGTGAAACTGGACAATATGCAATTTGCCAATGGGTCCCAGAACCTGCTCTATTCCGATCCCTATACCAGCACAAACCGCACAATAACCGACTGTGCCCATACCCTTACATTTACCATGTACAACAGTAGCTACTCAACATTTCAGCCGGCATTTACCCCATCGGGAAATGGGAGTATAGTTGGAGTAATTTCGCTTTATATCAGTACGCCACAATTCACCTTGCGAGACACTACTGATGTGAAATTCACAAACCCAAGATGCCCCTGAGTAAATTTTGACGCGTAACGGAAATTTTTATTTAATTTCGCCGCTTCAATAATGATATAATAACACAGGGTTTACAATAAACAAACAGAACAATTCTAATTTTGCAAAACAATAAATGATATGAAAAAAATAGCTTTACTTTTTACTTTCGCGATCGCCGCATACAATTCCGGCGCGCAGGTGACTTTATCGGGGACTTCTTATTCCCAAAACTTCGATCTGCTTGGTGCCGGATTTCCAACGGGATGGAGAACTTATAATAATGCGACTTCAACGTCATTAGGCACATTAGAGGCTCTGACATCGGTCGCGCCAGGCTACCCATCCATGGTGAGCCCGGATACTGTGAGCTGTGCCGGCCTGGTACTGGGTGGCGGTTTCAAAAATTTCCCATCTGCTACGGTGGCAACTCCAGGCGACAACTGGTGTGGTGCTCCTCCTACTTATTCTAACAGGGCATTGGGCGTTCGCCAGGTATCACCTACAAATGCTTCTCATCCTGATCTCGATCCGGGAGCTGCGTTTTGCGTGCAACTGGCCAATACTACAGGCCTCATGGGTTTTGACCTTACATTTAAACTGCAGTCTCTCGATACATCGAGCCCTCGTATTTCTACGTGGAAAGTAGACTACGGTTTTGGCGCATCGCCAAGCTCATTTACGGCTGCGTCAACCGGCGCCAGTGTAATGACCACGGGCGGAAAAACATTTTCCAACAACACCGTTAACGTTGATTTCGGCAGTGCGCTTGACAACCAGTCCGGTCCTGTTTGGATAAGGGTAGTTGCTTTGTCGGGTTCTACAGGCAGCGGAAATCGTCCGAGCAGCGCTATAGACGATTTTAACCTTACATGGACATCAACCACCGGGGTAAGCAATGTGCCATCACAGCCGGTTACAACTTTAACCGCTATCGGTCAGTCTACTTCAGACAAGATAACCTTAGCTTATACTGTTGAAGAGGCCGGTATCTATACCCTTGCGTTATATGATGTTGCCGGCCGCATCCTGCACACACAAAACGTAAACGGACAGATTGGCACACAGGATATTACCGTTAACGGACTTCACCTGGCACCAGGCGTGTATATCGCAAAAATCAACAACGGCAACAGTTCTTCTGTTGCAAGAATTGCAGTTCAGTAATTCAGGATAGTTTGGGTAATAATGGTTCAGCCTGCCGGGTCTCCCGGCAGGCTTTTTTTATGTTCCCTGGCTGGGGATTTCTTTAACGTTCCGTTACCGTGTTTTAACAAATCTCTAATATCAAACGGAATTATTTTTGAGCAATTAATACAGAACAATAAAAACAGCTAACAAATATGAGAACCAGATTATTCCCGGTCATTTTAACAGCTGCACTGACATCTGTAATGACACTTTTTGCAGTATCACATTTCCAGCACAGCACACCTTATTTCACCGCTGCGAGTACCTCAAAACCACTGCCGGTCAACTATGTATCGTACAATGGCACGGCCGGTGCGGTAGCCCCCGCAAATTTTGAATTAGCGGCAGAATCGTCAGTGAAAGCTGTGGTGCATGTAAAAACGACATTAAAGTCGCGTGTGGTGACCGTTGACAATAACGATATGTTCAGCCAGCTATTCGGACCTCAGAAATATATGATCCCGGAGCAGCGTGGTTCCGGGTCGGGCGTTATCATCTCTGCAGATGGCTATGTGGTGACCAACAACCATGTGGTAGCAGATGCAGACGAAGTGATCGTGACCTTCAACGACCGCTACGACACCAAGGCAAAAGTAGTGGCAACGGACCCATCTACCGATATAGCGGTGCTGAAGATTACATCGGACAAAAACCTGCCTTACATGGAGTTCGCCAACAGCGATGAAGTAAAACTAGGGCAATGGGTTCTTGCCGTTGGCTACCCGCTGAACCTGGATGCAACGGTAACTGCCGGTATCATCAGTGCGAAAGGCCGCTCACTGGGCATCAACCAGCAGGATCATTCCATAGAGTCATACATACAGACTGATGCGGCAGTAAACCCCGGCAACAGCGGTGGGGCGCTGGTAAATACAGCCGGACAACTTGTTGGCATCAACTCTGCGATCGCCTCACCTACCGGTTCTTACGCAGGGTACTCGTATGCAATACCAGCCAACATCGTTAGAAAGGCCGTGAACGACCTGATTAAATATGGCACAGTGCAACGTGCTGTGATCGGTGTTGAATATGTGGACAGGTCGATAACAGCCGAGCAACAGATAGCCACCGGTCTGGATAAACATGACGGGGTATATGTGGTGACTGTGAGGCCAAACAGTGGCGCCGCAAAAGGCGGAATACAAAAAGGTGATTTCATAACCCGCATAAATGGAGAATTAGTGAACAGCAAGGGCGAAGTGCAGGCTATGGTTGCCCGCTATCACCCCGGCGATAATGTTAGTATTACCTACAGCCGCAATGGGAAGGAATACAATACAAATGTGCTCCTGACCAACCTCAACGGCACAACCGAGATCATGAAGGGAGAACCAAAGGTGCTTGGGGCTACTTTCCGCCCGCTTACAGAAAGCGAAAAGAGCAGTTATAACACCGATAAGGGGGTAGTACTTACTGATATAGGCCGCGGGGCATTCTCCAGACAAACGAAAATGATCAAAGGCTTTGTAATACTGCAGGTAAACAATAGCCAGGTTGGCTCTGCAGGAGATCTGCTGATTGCGCTTTCTGCAGGCAAGAGTGCGCAAATTGCCGGCTTCTATCCGGGCAGGCAGGGAATGTATTACTATACACTCAACGATGTAAATGTTTCATCGGACGAATAATCAGGATAATCAGCTAAAAAAATCAGGGGTTCAAATTTTGAACCCCTGATTTTTTAGACTGCTCTATACAGTCGTATATTTTCCCGATGGCCATCAGAGATTCATTTTCTCCATGATACGCCCAAGGTCATCGTCGTTGTAAAATTCAATCAGCAGCGTACCCTTGCCCGTTTTTTTCCGGTCCAGCTTTACACGGGTGGAAAAATGTGATGCCATACTGTCTTCAATGCGTTTGTAGGCAGGCGCCAGCTTTGTAGTAGTCGTTTTCGGAGCGGAGGCAGGCGCCTTCTCGGCAGACATATCCTTCACCATTTGCTCTACCTGGCGAACGGACATACCTTTTTGAATGGTCTCGCGGAAGACGTACAGTTGCTGTTCCACATGCTCCAGACCGATGATAGCGCGCGCATGTCCCATACTTAGTTGCCCGTCTCTTACAGCCTTCTGAATATCAGGTGGCAGCTTAAGCAAACGCAAATAGTTGGCTACGGTGCTACGCTCCTTCTTCATGCGGTCTGCTACCTGCTCCTGTGTAAGGCCACACTCATCCATCAACTGGCGGTAGCTCATTGCTATTTCAATGGCGTTGAGATTTTCGCGTTGCAGGTTTTCGAGAAGCGCCATCTCCAGCACTCCCTGGCTGTCTGCAGTGCGCACATATGCAGGAATATCCGTTAAACCTGCCATCTTTGATGCCCGCAACCTGCGCTCACCACTTATGAGCTGATACTTGCCCGGCGCCGTCTTTATCACCGTTATCGGCTGGATAATATCGTGCAATTTTATGCTTTCAGCAAGCTCTTTCAATGATTGCTCATCAAAATCGTGGCGTGGCTGCTTAGGGTTTACCGCTATCTGGCTCACCGAAATGCGCGCAATACCCGCATTATTATTGCTGTTCGCATTGCTGTTGTTTTGCCCGGACGCCGCAGGCACATTATCTTTCGGAGTTTTTATTTCCTCATCAATAGTATCGAGCAATGCCCGGATACCCTTCCCTAACCCCTGCTTTTTATTTACCTGCGACATTAAAAGTGTTTATTCTTTTTCGAAAATCTTATCCTCGTTCTTGATCTTGGTCATATTGTTTTTCTGCAGTATCTCCTTGGCCAGGTTCAGGTAGTTTACCGCACCTGTGCTCTCCGCATCATAAAGCAACGCCGGCATACCGAAGCTCGGGGCTTCACCCAGCCTTGTATTGCGGTGTAGTATTGTATTGAACACCTGGTCGCCAAAGTGATTCTTGATCTCCTCCACCACCTGGTTCGAAAGGCGCAAACGGCCATCATACATGGTCATCAATATGCCCTCTATTTTCAGATTGCCGTTAATGCGGGTCTGAACAATTTTGATGGTGTTCAGCAGCTTACCCAATCCCTCCAGTGCGAAGTACTCACACTGCACCGGTATCACCACACTATCAGAAGCAGCAAGGGCATTAACCGTTATAAGACCCAAAGAAGGCGAACAATCAATAATGATAAAATCATAGTTGCCCAGCTCCGGCTCCAGCGCCTTGCGCATCACAAACTCCCTGTTTGGATGGTTGATAAGCTCTATCTCCGCACCAACCAGGTCAAGGTGGCTGGGCAGAATATTGAGGTTTGGCGTGTCTGTTGTCAATATAACCTGCGATGCAGGCGTTTCATTCACCATGCAGTCATACAGGCTGATCTGGATATTTTTCAGATCAAAGCCATTGCCGCTTGTGCTGTTGGCCTGCGGATCTGCGTCCACAAGCAAAGTTTTGTATTCCAGCACAGCCAGACTCGCCGCCAGGTTAATGGCCGTCGTTGTCTTCCCTACCCCACCTTTTTGATTCGCAATTGCAATTACCTTAGCCATATATACCCCCAACCCCTAAAGGGGCTTCTTTTAGTTCAAAAAAAATCAAAAAACAATCGTTCACAATTCACTCGACCTAACCCGCTCCTTCAGAAGAGGGCCGGGGTGAGGTTACAATTCTATCGTTTCGCCAATCTTCGGCAATATTAATTCTTTTCCAGCGGCTTTAAATTTTTCCTTTGCCCCGGCGTGGTCAATTTTAATATACCCAAATGTATCAAAATGAATACCTATGATCTTATTGCACTGAATAAAGTCTGCTGCAATGACTGCATCATCCACATCCATGGTGAAATTTCCCCCTATTGGCAGGATCGCAAAATCGAGTTTGGCATATCGTGGAATAAGCTGCATATCCATCATCAGGCAGGTATCTCCGCTATAATAGAATTTCTTTTCGCCGCCATGCATCAGGAATCCTCCGGGATTACCGCCATAGGCCCCATCCGGCATTACACTGCTGTGCCAGGCCGGCAGGAAATGGAGCTTACCAAAATCAAAGGTATATGGCCCGAAATTCATGGGGTGCGCGTTGGTTATACCCTGCTTCTGCACCCATTCTACTATTTCATAGGCGGCGATCACCATAGCCCCGGTTCGTTTTGCGATCGAAACAAGGTCTGCAACATGGTCACCGTGACCATGCGACACCAAAATATAATCTGCTTCTATGCTGTTGACATTGATGTCTTTTGCCAGCTCGTTCCCGGTTATGAACGGATCAAATAAGAATTTTTTACCGCCCGTTTCAACAACAAAACAGGCATGTCCGTAATATGTAAACTTCATGTGGAGGGGAATTTAAATAAGTACAAATACTCCCTTCAAAATTAAAATTACAAATCACAAATTCCAAATCCACGGAGGGCGATTTTTAATTTATTTATCAACATATTGCCTTTCTAAAAAAATGAAAACGCACCCTATCTCGCTGCCGGATTTCCGGGAACAGGCACGGGCACACGTGTGTTCCCATTATTGTCGGGAGGATACATTTTCATATAATTCGGATAGTTAAGTTCCGGATGAAGATCGAGGCTCAACCCTTTTAGTATCTGCACGCGCGACTTGCTGAGGTCTACTTTCTCCAGGAAAGGCGGCAACGCAGGAGTAAATGTATAATTGCCATTGTTCCAGAATACATACCCACCGCGGGCAGGATCATAATAAGTATAATAATCGGGGAAATAAACGTGGGCTTTAGCATCATACTTATGCGCAGCAGCCCAAGTTGGAACCACCTGCTTTGCTTTCACCGTTTTAGCCGGTCTTTTATGCTTATGTTTGGAGGTTGCAGCAGGTTGCTGGGCAAAAGAGAAGTAGGGCATCATGCAAAAGAAGATCAATGCAGCGGCTGATGGTCGTTTTTGAAGAAAGTTATTGCTCATAATCAAAATGCTTTCAGCAAAAGTCACAATATCATGCCAGCGAAAATATGACCACTATCATCGCGCACATGTTTTCGCCCCCTTTTTATCCGTTAATTGCCTGATTTTTGTGAGGCAACGGAACAATTTTTCATAAAATATTGAATAAAGCAACCGAAAAACTTATTTTTATCAAAATTTTGAACTTATGAACGCAGTAATAGGCATTTACGATAATCATGAATTAGCTGTAGAAGCCGTAATAGAGCTTAAGGACCAGGGCTTTCCTCCAGAACATTTGTCGATAATGGGCCTCACGGAAACAGAGGTCGTTGACAAAGAAAACCACGTACTACCCGAAAATACGATAAAGAAAGGAGGGCTTGAAGCCGGCACCGCCATTGGCACAGCATTAGGCGTGCTTACCGGTGTAGGTTTGTTCGCCATACCCGGCCTTGGTGTGCTGTGCGGCGCCGGAGCGCTGGTTGGTGCATTTGCGGGTTTTGATGCGGGCCTTATTGGCGGCGGTATTATTAGCGCGCTTACATCTGTAGGTGTAAACAAAGAAGTAGCTAAAAAATATCATGATTCCCTGGCCGCCGGAAAATTCCTTGTTATAGTACACGGGCACAAATCCCATGTAGAGAAAGCACAAGGCATGCTTCATGAGCACGGCACGCATACCGAACTGGATGCACACTAACCCCAAACCCCTAAAGGGGCTTCCCCTTGTTATCTGACCCCAACGACTGCTTATTCTAGTTGAGATGTGTGTTTATTGGGTTTGGACTATCAGGTAATATTATGAGGAAAAGCCAGTTAAAACAAACAGAACAGAAAAAAATAACTACTCCTGTACGGAAGGTTGAGCCGCCAACGGCAACACCTTCCGTATTTTCTATTAAATACCCCTTGCTCTGGATGGCGGCCGCAGCGTTTGTTGTTTATCTCCCATCGCTTTTTTTTGACTACACCGAATTAGACGATTCTATTTTCATCCGCGAGTTTCAGTCGTACAATGAAAATATGCACAATATCATTACGGCTTTCCAGAGAGGGCTGTTTGATGCGGTTAAGGATCCCTACTACAGACCCTTGTTCTCGGATGCGATGATCCTGAATTACCATATGAGCGGTATAGAAAATGTATGGGGCTACCATGCTGTGAATATCCTGCTTCATATTACTGCTGTAATTCTGCTGTTCCGGTTATTCCGGAAACTGAATATTAATGAACTGCACGCTTTTATTCTTGCCCTTGTATTTGCTGTTCATCCTGTGCTGTCCCAGGCCGTGGCGTGGATACCCGGGCGCAACGATACCATGCTTGCCATATTCACGCTGGCTTTCTTACTTTCGTCAATCGACTACACTAACAGCGGCAAAATAAAATCATTACTGTTATCCGCACTATTCCTGCTCCTTGCATTCTTCACCAAAGAGACGGCTGTTTTTGTGCCACCTGCGGCATTTATACTATTGATACTTGTTCTGAATAAAAAGACAAATGATAAAAACAACCTGGTACAATATGCCGTATGGGTAGCGTGCTTTGGTGTATGGTATGCTGCCCGGGCAATGGCCACCACGGCGTCCACCAACATGGCGTCTGCACAGGCGATGAATGAAGCGCTGCACAGGCTGCCGGTAATTGTGCAGTATCTCGGCAAAATAGTGCTGCCAGTCAATCTCAGTGTTTTCCCTACACAACAGGATACCGCATACTATTATGGGATCGCGGCAACCATCATTTTAGTTGCAGTGGTCGTCCTCAATAAACAACGCAACACGACGGTCTTACTGGGCGGTCTTGCAATTTTTATGTTGTTCCTGTTACCTGCATTGCTAGTACCCGGCAATCTGAACCAGCAGACCTTTGAGCATCGCCTTTATTTGCCTATGATCGGTATGCTGATCCTCATTTCTCAAACAGTTTTGATTAATAACAACCTTGCAGACAAGCACCTATTCATTGCCGCAATGGCCGTGTGCGGAATATTTTCACTTATTAACTTTTCCCATCAGAAAAGCTTCGCTAACCCACGGGCATTCTGGACACAGGCCGTTGAGACATCGCCAAATTCAGCTTTTGCAAACATAATGCTTGCCGCAAGACTTGACAAAGAAGAAGTACCTAGATCGAAAGAACTATTCCGCAAGGCATATGCCCTCAACCCTCGTGAAAAATATCTCAATTTTTACATGGCTGAGATGCTGCAAAACACCAACAACAAAGACTCGGTTGCTGCATCAGAAAAATACCTGCTAGCGGAAAAGAAAGTGTCTGATTATTACAAATGCGACTTCCTGCTGGCCCGCGTGTACATGGAACGCAATGACATCAACAGTGCAGCTACTGCTCTGCAATCTTACTTAAAACGAGATCCCGCCAATCAAATGGCCAATAACAACCTCCTGCTCCTGTACTTTCAGACAGCACAGGCAGAGAAGGCAAAAGCCCATGTAAAGCACATGCAGCAGATAGGTTTGGTTGTGCCTCCCGGCATTTTGAAACAATTGGGGATGTAGGTATAATTAAACTCTCTTTTCATTATAAATAGCACTTATTTATTAGCGGGGCTAAAATCAGTATAAATGCTGATTTTTTAGATAAAAAGACAGCGTACATTTACTGAGCATATTACTTTCGATCATTTACACTGAAGATAATTTTATGAAAAAGAGCGCCCTTTTTATCTTTATGACCATCGCAATTACTTTGTTTTACTATGACGCGTTTGCGCAGACTGGCAGTTTTGTTTATACTATTGCCGGCAATGGCACAGTGGGCTATTCAGGTGACGGAGGCCCCGCGACTGCTGCGGCCGTAAATCAAGCTAAAGGTGTTTGTCAGGATGCGGCAGATAACATATATATATCTGATATTGGCAGTCATACCATTAGGAAAATAAATGCAGTAACCGGTGTCATCAACACAATCGCCGGGAATGGTAGCTCAGGTTACTCTGGTGACGGCGGGCCCGCAATTAGTGCTACTTTGAATCAACCCCAAGGAATTGCTTGCGATGCAGCAGGTAATGTTTACGTTGCCGATCAATCAAATCGTAGAGTGAGAAGAATAGACGCTGCAACCGGTATCATAATTACGGTGGCAGGTAATGGTACTATAGGCTTTACCGGTGACGGTGGTCAGGCCACGGCTGCCCTTATAGAGCCCCCTATAAATGTCTATGTTGATGCGTCAAATAACCTGTACATATTACCGTGGACAGGAATAAACTCTACAATAAGGAAGGTCGATGCTGCAACAGGAATTATTACTACAATTGCCGGAATCGCTGGACCTGTAGGTTTTTCTGGCGATGGAGGCCCCGCTACAAATGCCCAGATCAATTCACCGTATCAAATGGTAATTGACAACACAGGTAATCTATTTTTCACCGATAATGGTTCATTTCATATTCGTAAGATTGATGCGTCTGGAATTATCACTACTATAGCCGGAGACGGAACTAGTTCGTTCACAGATGGGGTACCTGCCACAGCCTCGGGATTTGGAAATCCGCGGGGATTAGCCATTGATTGCAACGGGAATATTTTAGTCGGCGATCACGGTCATCAGAGAATCAGAAAAATAGATGCATCAACGGGAATTATTACAACAATTGCTGGTGGTGGTGTTAGTACTGCTGAAGGCTCACCTGCGCTAACGGCAATGCTTGCTGGGGATTATTTGCTGATAGATTTATTGGGTAACATTATTTTTGCTGATGGTTCCGACTATATAAAAAAAATCACGAACTATTTCCCCGGAATGATTAGTTCCTTGTCCGATAGTTTTTCAGTGCATTTAGATGTTTTATGTTCGGGTCCTCGTTTTTATCTTCAGACGTTGCATTATCGCTCAGGACTGAGCATAACGTCTTTTTATGGCGATGGAAATTCTGACTCTACTCCCGTTTTAAACGGTTTTGGCGGTGGATATGCGCTGGTTACTCATAATTATTCTCTTCCGGGCACTTATTCCATAAAGCACATATTATATGATGGGGTGATCGCTGTCGATTCTTTTATGACACCTTATGAATATAAATTTTGTAAAACGTTAACGTCACAGTTTTATTATGATGTCAATGGTGATTGCTCCAAAGAAAGCAACGAGCCGTTCATTTTGAACCCGGTATTAACAGAAATAGATTCAAATGGAATGGTTGTAGATACAGTTTCAGCCACGAGTGGTTTCTACTATTCAGCATTTGGTGTTCCGGGCGATGTTTACACAATGAAAATAATCTCAACAGCCCCTGGCCTTATTACTAGTTGCCCTTCCACAGGCATTCTTACCGACACACTTCAGGCGTCCTTATATGGTCAAAAATCAAGCACCTTTGCTTTTAATTGCTCTACGTTACCAGGATTCGATCTTTCTATCAATGCCACATTTAGGGCTGCCCCAATTGCAGCGAAGGGTGATATAATTGTAACCAATTCGTATTGCACACCCGAGGCTGGTATGATAACATTAAACATGAGCCCGAAGTATGTATTTTCTAGTGCGAGCATACCACCTTCAACTATCACAGGCAGTGCAATCTCTTGGAATTTTACGAGTTTATCTTCGGTAACCGCTAATCCGTTACACATACATTATACGTTATCAAAACCAACATCTTCAAGCCCTTACCTACCAGGAGATACTGTAAATTCAGTTAATTCCGTTAGCCCTGTTAGCAGTGACTTGAATCCTGCAAATAATGTCGTGACACGCCAAGATACTATTAAGTCGAGCCTTGACCCGAACTATGTTGAGGTAGTTCCTGAAGGATGTATTTCAGCTGGTATAGAACTTACTTATACTATCGGGTTTGAGAATACAGGTAACGATACAGCTCATAACATTTATGTACTTGACAGCTTAAGCAACGATCTTGATCCGGCAACTTTCGAAGTAATAACCGCATCCTCAAATATGAATACTGCCATTTTAAAAAGTGGCACATTTAATATAGCCAAATTCGATTTCCCTGATATCATGCTACCTGATAGCTCTCATCATGACCAATGCTATGGAATGGTTATGTTCAAAATAAAAACCAGAAATGGACTGCCTGATGGCACTACAATTTCCAACCGTGCAGGTATATTTTTTGACATCAACCCAGTGGTTTTGACAAATACAGTAGAGAACATCATAGGCTGTGTTACTTCAACATTAAGCAAACCAGCTACAAGCGGCCTGCAGCTATTCCCAAACCCAACCACCGATGAACTAACGATTAAAACAACTCAAAACGCATTCACCAACTTCACCATCACCAACAGCATAGGCCAGCAGATGCTTCAGCAGCCATTGCCGGGCGCCCAAACAAAAGTAAACGTAAGCAAGCTTGCTGCGGGGTTATACTACATTACGTTCAGAGGAGAAAACGGAACAGAAGTAAGAAAATTTGTGAAATCCTAAAATCTTTTAATCCTTTAATCTTAGTTCTGACTTTTTCTTTTCCAGATAATCGCATTGCTCCACGCTGCCTAGCCTGAAGGTTACCGGAAAATGTGCCTGCTGCATCCTTAGTTCCTGCCTGCAAAAGAACGGAAGATGTTGTGTAAAAAGGTCTACAGGAATGGAAGGAGCATTGAGCCTGAAATTTGTTAACCGCAGAGTTGCAGGCTTTAAGCGAAAATCATTTGCAATTGCAGCATGTATCGTATCGCTCACCGGCAGAATACGCACCCCTTGCGCAAATGAAGCGGCGGCCAACAAACACAATATAATAACTAAGTTAAGTTTCATGGCAATTGATGCATCATCAAAATTACAGCTATTAGTCCGATCGGGGGACCTAAACATTTAGTAACACACAATTCTTCAGACTCTATTACATGTGGCACGGTTTTTTAAAAATACTGATCAGAAGACCAGAATAACACGAAAAACAAGAGGCCATGATCCGGAAGCACGTAGCACATTTAGCAGTTGAGAGTTTAAAATTCTTTCTCAATATAGACCATACCCTGTGCAATCATATGTTTATAACAATACTGGTAGCGGTGAGCCTGGTCAAATTATCATTTGATAATTTAGGACAAATATTTCATGATGGGATCTTGACCGTGCGGGAAGATGCTGCAACCATGAGGTCATATGCAGTCTCATTAAAAGAAAAGCTGCAAAAAACAGACCTGATCGGGTCATTTTCAAGAACCGCTCACAGGCTAACAGCTAACATAGGCGGTCATCTCACCACTACAAACCAATAAATAATTTATTGTATTATTGTAGCCATAACCCGCTGCATGATATTCAACACAAAAGAGTTTGCTATATTTTTTGCCATAGTTCTTGTTATTTACTGGCTTTTGGCAAAGTGGCGGCCGCTTCAGAATTTCGTATTGCTCGGCGCAAGCATGTATTTCTACTCCCGCCTGCATTACTCATTCCCTATATATCTCGCAGCACTTATTCTTGTAAGTTTTCTCTTTTCCCGGTTTATTGAAAAAAATGAGCACCCTAAACCACGAAAGGCGCTGCTTATTACAGGCATATGTATCGTCAGCGCTGGATTGATCTACACAAAATACAGCGACCTGCTGTTTAGCAACATCACCGGGCTGCAACACTGGGAGGCAACAGCGCTGCATATCCTCGCACCCGTCGGTATCAGCTTTTACACATTTGCCATACTTGGTTACATGATTGATGTCTATTGGGAAAAGATACCAGCCGAAAAAAACCTGCTCACTTACGCCACTTACATCAGTTTTTTTCCGCACTTGCTTTCGGGCCCGATTCCGTCTGCAGCCACAGTATTACCTCAATTTAGGAGCCGCGCCACAGTTACGTATGCCGGCATCGACGAATCCATTGGCGAAATACTGTGGGGACTGTTCAAAAAAATGGTTGTTGCCGATAATATCTCTATGACCGTCAGTTATTGCTTTTCACAGCATAAGGAGCTCAATGGGAGCACATTGGCCATTGGTGTGTTGTTGTTTGGCGTTCAGCTCTATGCCGATTTTTCCGGCTATTCAAGTATGGCCAGGGGCGTGGCCGGGCTGCTTGGCATCAACCTTGTGCAGAACTTTAATGTGCCATTCCACAGCACCAGCATCACTGAATACTGGCGCAGATGGCATATCTCGCTTACCAACTGGCTATATGGCTATATTTTTAACCCAATGGTCTATGCTTTGCGCTCCTGGCGAAAATGGGCCATCGTTGCCAGTCTGCTGCTTACCTTTTTTATCAGCAGCTTCTGGCATGGCGCCGGCTGGCAATTTGTAGCCTGGGGCATGCTGCATGGCATCGTCATGGTATATGAATACCTTACCGTAGAACTTCGCAGGCATCTGTCTGAAAGGACACCTTCCATCATATATAATTTCTTCAGTTGGCTTTTTGTTGTTTTCTTCCTGGCGCTGGGATGGGCCTTTTTCAGGGCCGATAACATACCTGATGCTTTGAGCATATTGCACAGCATAGCATCCCCTGGCTTGTTCGCTACCCCCGAATCCTATGTGACCAGGTATTTAGTCTGGTGCATACCGCTTTTTGTCGTAGAATGGATACAGAGAAAAGGCAGCTATACTATGGACATCCGCCAGTGGATAACCTCTGAAAAAATACCGCCTGCCGCAAAAAAACAATTAATCGTCGCAATTAAAAGCTGCTTATATTTACTTCTGTGCGCGGCCATTTATCAATTTTACAAAAAAATAAACTTCGCAGAATATTACTACTTCAAATTTTAGACAGATGAAAGCTATAAACATAATTGCCGGAGCCCTGATTGCGGCAACACCCTTCCTGAACAGTTGCACTAGCGAAGAAGCGCCACGGAAACAGAGCCCGCAGGAAGCGCGGGCAGAGCAGCAGCGCGAGGCCGACAAAAAGAAAATTGATGATCTGAACCATCAATACCCAAAGGTGCCTGATGAGCGCATACTGGATGATGGAGATGGCACCCCTTTGTACGCTGAGTTGAAAAAGCGCTACAAAGACCACGCTACCCAGCTTAAACAACAGATAGAGTCTACCGGTGCAAAGATGATATTTGTGATCCTGACACCTGAAGTAGGCAAAGGCATACAGAACAGCAACAGGTATGGGATACCATACATCAAATCGGTTTGCTCAGAGTTAGGTATTGAATGTTTTGACTTTACCCCACTCATAGCATCGCAGGACCCGCATGTGGTTACACAGGTACCTAAAGACGGACACCTGTCAAAGGCCGGCACCAAGTTTGTGGCAGACCACCTTGCCGTGTTTATCCGGAAATACAGTGACGTAAAGAGCCACGTAACGTATAAAGACTCTGAGCGGCCGGAAACATTCGGAGATCTGGCGCCTAGTACCGATGAGATCCTTGATGGTGGCAAGGATATGCCATATCATGTAAAAGCCAACGCCCAAGGTCTGCGGATGAACCATGACGTGAAATTTCCAAAAAAGAAGAAACACGTGCTGCTGATAGGTGACTCTGCATTCTTTTGCCCATTCCTGAACAATGAATTTACTATAAGCGGCATGCTGGAAAAAACATTCCCTGATGCTGAGATAATGAACTCAGGTATCATTTTGTGGACCATTGAAGACTATCTGAGCCTGTGGAATGAGAAAGCGAAATTTTCAGAGCCGGATATCGTTTTCGTGGAAGCAAACGGAGCAGACATAACAGATCTCTTCTTTACCCACAGAAACCATTTCTCCAGGTCACAGAAACCATTTTTACCTTCACCAACCGAAGAAAAATTCTACAAGGATACCTATCAGAGATGATATGCTACGGTATTTACCCCAGTGAAGTTGAGATAGCACTGGTGAACCGTGTGCAGCACATCGCGTGATTTATCCATTTTTCGGTATCTTTAAGTAATGAAAAACAGGCAGGAGATAGTAGAAAACTGGCTGCCGCGATATACCGGTCAAAACCTGAAAGATTTCGGGCAGTATATATTATTGTGCAATTTCGGCAGCTATGTTACACAATTTGCGGAAATGCACAAGGTACCTGTAGTTGGACTGGATAAGCCCATGCAATGTGCAACTGCCGAGGCGATCACCATTATTAACTTCGGTATGGGCAGCCCCGGCGCAGCCACGATGATGGATCTGTTGTCAGCGATCAAACCAAAGGCAGTGCTGTTTCTAGGCAAGTGTGGCGGCCTGAAAAAGAAGAACACAGTTGGTGACCTTATATTGCCGATAGCCGCCATCAGGGGCGATGGAACAAGTAACGATTATTTTCCGCCCGAGGTGCCTGCACTGCCTGCCTTCGCCTTGCAGAAAGCGATCTCTACCACTATAAGAGAATATAAACTGGATTACTGGACCGGAACTGTGTACACCACTAATCGTCGCGTGTGGGAGCATGATGATGCGTTCAAATCCTATTTGCGCAAGATAAGGGCAATGGCCATCGACATGGAAACCGCAACAATTTTCACAACTGGATTTTACAATAAAATACCGACCGGGGCATTGCTGCTTGTATCAGATCAACCTATGATACCAGACGGTGTCAAAACAGCCGCCAGCGACTCCGATGTTACAAAAAACTATGTAGAGACCCATTTGCGTATCGGGATCGATTCACTCAAACAATTGCTTAATAACAGACTTACGGTAAAGCATCTCAGATTTTAACCGCAATAAACCGTGTTGCAACTAAAGAACCAATCCAAACACCAAACCACGATTCCCAATTCCCAAAATGCTATCAGTTAGCGGATTGACCATTTCTTTTGACGGAGAACAGCCGTTTACCGCGGTGAAAGATCTTTCATTCAGCATCGGCCGGGGTAAGACCCTTGCGATCGTTGGTGAGAGCGGCTCCGGAAAATCGCTCACGGCTCTCGCGCTGATGGGATTGCTGCCGCCAAAGGCAAAACTTCAAACGTCCGAACCGCTCATTCCACTCATTCGCGGTAAGGACGTAGCTATGGTCTTCCAGGAGCCGATGAGTTCTCTGAACCCGGTAATGAAAGTTGGCAGGCAGGTGCAGGAAGCTATACTCGTTCATCAGAAAATAGCCACGGCAGCAGCCAAATCGCTCGCTATAAGCTGGTTTGGAAAAGTCTTACTTCCAAACCCTGAGAAAATGTATGACCGTTACCCTCATGAATTGTCTGGTGGACAAAAACAGCGGGTGATGATCGCAATGGCCATGTGCAACCACCCCACCCTGCTCATAGCTGATGAGCCTACCACCGCACTCGATGCCACCGTGCAGCAGGAGATCGTAAGGCTGATGCAATACCTGCAGCAGGAGCATCAGACCGCAATGATATTTATCACGCACGACCTCGCGCTGGCAGCAGGTATTGCTGATGATGTGCTGGTAATGTACAAGGGCGAAGCAGTAGAATACGGCACGGCGGAGCAGGTACTAAAGCAACCGCTGCACACATATACCAAGGCATTGCTGGCCTGCAAACCATCCCCTGAGCAAAAAGGATACCGGCTGCCCGTGGTTGCTGACTTCACCGGACATTCAGTCACAGATATTTATATACCCGAATCGCAAAAATCAGGCCCGCTTCCTGCAGACTCCGCGCCTCTGCTCGAAGTCAGAAACCTTGGTGTGTGGTACGCGGCCCGTTCAGGCATAACGGGGAAACAGCCCGGGCACTTTAAAGCTGTTGACGATGTTTCATTCACCCTCCGCAAAGGCGAGGTGCTGGGACTGGCGGGAGAGAGTGGCTGCGGAAAAAGCACACTTGGCAAGGCCCTGGCTGGGCTGGCGCCAGTTAACACCGGGCAAATGTTTTTCAATGGTGCAGACCTTGCTACACTGTCCACCCGCGAGTGGCGCAGCATGCACCGCCAGATACAAATGGTTTTCCAAGACCCATATTCCTCTCTCAACCCGCGAATGACCATCGGCGAAATGCTCACAGAGCCGCTGATGATCCACAACATCGTACCGCGCAGTGAGCTGGAAAAAGAAGCAAAAAGATTGCTGGGACTGGTACAGTTGCCAGCCGATGCGTTCGGTAAATATCCACACCAGTTCTCTGGCGGTCAGCGGCAGCGCATCGTTATAGCCCGGGCACTTTCTTTGCGCCCGCAACTGCTCATCTGCGATGAAAGCGTATCTGCCCTTGACGTTAGCATTCAGGCACAGATACTAAATCTCCTCAAAGACCTGCAGCATGAATTCAGGCTTACTTATCTCTTCATTTCGCACGACTTGTCGGTAGTTTACTATCTCAGCGACCGGGTAATGATCATGCAGGCAGGGAAAATAATTGAAAGCGGGGATGCCGCCAGTGTGCTGAAACACCCAAAAGAAGACTATACAAAACGGCTGATAGCGGCGATGCCGTAACGGAACTTAACTATCGGTATTCTGCAAATACCTACTTATCGGGCATACATTCACACAATACCTTTAATTTTGCGTTACTTTATTTGAAGTCTGCCAATGAACAAATCCTTTTCTTTCATTCTTTTATTTGCCGTATGTTTTTTCTCCTGCAAGAAAAAAACGGAAGACGTTGTAAAAGATGCAACCGAAAACTGCGAAAAAATAAACAAACAGCTTAAAGACTATACGTCCAAGCGGGTTGATGATATCGGATCCCGCGCCCTGGGTGCTATTACAGGCTATTACAGGGATGAAGAAGTGAGGAAGATCATTGCTGAGCATTATACTGATACAAACAGGGTATTTGACGAATACTACTTTGACGATGGTATGCTCATATTTGTGATGGAACAGAACTTTATTTACAACCGCCCGCAGTCTTATACTGAAGAAAAAGCGATAGCAAACAAAGACAGCGTCTGGTATGACGACAGGAAGAGCCGGCTGGAGATAAGCCGTTTTTACCTTCACAAAAATAAACT
>CANJQU010000025.1 GCA_947476485.1 Chitinophagaceae bacterium | reverse complement strand
GCAGATAATGCACGACAAGGGATTGCTAAAGCGGGACGTAACCAACAAAAGCCATGTTTACACGGCAAATGTTTCGCAAGAGAAGACACAAGGGCAACTGGTACAGCGCATGATCGACAATGTATTTAATGGCTCTGCATCGCAACTGGTGATGCAGGCGCTGGGAAACTATAAGCCCAATAATGACGAACTGAACGAAATCAAGAAATACCTGGATGAAATGGAGGAAGCAAATAACAGGTCGCAAACTCCAAAAAACAAATAACCAAATAGCCAACATAGACACGGATGTAAACTAACCGCCCAATAATATCGATATGAACACACTATCTGCTACTACACCGTTGCTCACACACTCGCTGGCCTGGGCGTTGCTCTGCTCCCTTTGGCAGGGCGCACTGATCTTTGCTTCGTTATTTGTGTTGCTGAAAGCGCTCCCCAATGCAAATGCCCGCATAAAGTATTACCTAGCCTTCAGCGCCTTTACCGGACTGTTTTTATGGTTTGCAGATACATGGCTTATTCAGTACCAAAAGCTAAAAGGAGTAACTGTATTTATTACCCGGTCTGCCGCGGATAGCAACATCAGTAAAACATTTTCTTTAAACACTTTTAGCGGAACAACAACTGCAAGACAGGCGACCCACCATTTATTGCCCGGAATTGAGCAGTACTTCCCGTTACTAATGGGCATATATATGCTGGGGCTGTCTTTTATGCTGTGCAGGTTTGTTATAAATATAGTTCAGGTACGTGCCCTAAGATACAGAGGACTCGTAGAACCAGGCGAGGAATGGACCGAACTGCTTGCTTACTGGCAGCATAAGTTTGAGATCGGCAGACCCGTAAAATTGTATCTTTCTCACCGTATTGATGTACCTATGATGCTGGGCGCACTAAAGCCAATAGTGCTATTGCCTGTGGCAGCGATCAACAACCTTACGACAGAGCAGGTAGAAGCCATCCTCATGCATGAGCTGGCGCATATAAAGAGGCACGACTACCTCCTGAACATCTTTCAGACCATAACAGAGACCGTACTGTTCTTTAACCCTTTTGTGTGGCTGATATCGGCAGTCATCCGGCGGGAACGGGAGCATTGCTGTGATGATATGGTGGTGGCGGGAGCAGCCAGTCCACTCCCCTACGCCAGGGCGCTTGCCATATTGGGTAGCAACAACATTAGTAACGACAACAGCCTCGTATTGGCGGCTTCAGGACAAAAAAATCAATTGTTTCACCGGATAAAAAGAATAATGGAAATGAAAAAGAGCAACATCAACTACAGCCAGCTAACTATTATTGTAGTAGCCATTCTCGCTATCACCTTTTCGATAGCCATGTTCACATTCACGCCATCATTTGCCCAAAAGGCAAAGCATGACGCCAACGATACAACGACCAAAACAAAAAATGTTTATAAGTACAAGTCGGTAAAAATAGACAGCAATGGGAAACGGACTGAAGTGATAAAAGAATCGGATGAGCCTATAGAGAAAATGATGAAGGAGGGTGATAATGGAGTGGATGTAGATATCACTATAAAAGACGACTCTGACGGGAAACCCGGCAGCAAAAAGACCATGGCCTATTCTTATACTTACTCAGACGATGAGGGTGATGGTCTTGCAACAGCATTAGCCCCTCTAGCGCACATCACAATAGACGGCATCGAAAAGGAGATCGAGGCTGCACAGCGGGAACTGGAAGGTGTGGACTGGAACGCAATAAAAGCAGAGATCAAAAAAGGGCTGGCGGAAATTGACCGGGAATTGAATGACGAAAAACTGACCAAAGAGATCAGCATAGAAGTAAGAAAAGGACTGGAGAAAAGCAAACAAGCACTTGAGAAAGCTGAAAAAGAATTGCAGAAAAGCAGGAAGATGCAGGTAGAAGTACGTGCAAATGCAGGAAAAAGCAAAACCATAGCAATTGCCCGGACAGACGGTGGCGATGACGCCGGCAGTACAAACTATGAAGCCCTACTAAAGAAACTGGAGGAAGACAAACTGATCGACCGCTCGAAAAGCTACAGTATCGCAAAGAAAAACGGAGCCCTGTATATAAATGACGCCCGGCAACCGGAGTCGGTTCTAAACAAGTACAGTGAATATCTGAAAGATAAATCGGTGAGCATAAAAGGCCATAAAGGCAGCCTGAATATATCGGTACAAAATTAGCAAATGAAAGCTCTGCTTCATAGACCCAATCAACTAAAACCTTTTGCGATGCAGAAGGTTTTTTGTTTTACCGGCATTCCTATCCGGCGCGAAATTTATGTATTTGCATTAACTTCATTATGCATTTGCCCATTATGGAAGTAGATAAGAATGAACAAAAGGTGCTGGAGCAGGCCATTACCAAATGGGAGCAGGCCGGCAATCTGACGGCAGAGCAAGCTGCCAACCTGAGGGAAAGTTTAGAACCAAAGCATACCGACCGGCAGCAAATAGCACAGTATTTCTTCTTTATTGCCCTGTTTTGCACTCTGCTGGCATTCGGAGCTATTTTTCTGAACGAGAAGCTACTGGAGAAAATAAAGATATACTTTTCGTGGAATGACCTGGTAATTGCGGGCATCACAGCAGCGCTGTCTGTGTTGTGGTTTTGGTATACCGGTAAAAAGCGGGACCGGATCAGCCCGGTGGCTTATGAGATAAATATGGTGCTTGGCGGTTTAGCTGTCCTTACATCACTGCTCTATTTTTGCAAGGAGGCCCGCATAGACGCGACATATACTGCCTTCCTCAGTCTATCATTGGTTATACTTGCAATACTGGCCTTCCTTCTGAGGTCAAAGGCCTTGTGGATCGGTACATTGATCCTGGCAGTAACATGGTTTGGTTCATTCAGCACATGGCAAAGCAGGGATAACCTGTTTATTGGTATGAACTACCCAATGCGGTATACCGTATTTGGGTTGTTGATACTAGGCATAGCGTTCATACAGACGAAAATATCTCAAATTTCATTTACACAACGCATCACGTATATTGCGGGACTCACCTTGTTTTTCTCTGGGCTTTGGGGCATATCCATATTCGGGAATTACAATTCATTGACAGAATGGCAACAGGTCAGGCAAATACATGTTCTGGCGTATTCCCTGATCTTTGCGGCCGTGTCTGCAGTAAGTTTTTACCTGGGGGTTAGGTATAAGGAAGAGCTGGCAAGGGATTTTGGTGTATTGTTCCTGCTTATCAATCTTTATACCCGCTATTTTGAGTATTTCTGGGATTCAATGAATAAGGGCATTTTCTTTTCAATATTGGCAATTACGTTCGGTCTTGTGGGCCGGTGGCTGGAAAGAAACAACCGCAAGCGCAGAAAAACTGAGGCAGTTAATCAAGCTTAGTTTATTTTTGCCTGCACCCGAATATACTCTGATCTTTAGCTTTGACTTTATGCCGCGTTATGTACTGGAAGTAATGTATGATGGAACCTGCTTTCACGGATCGCAGATACAGGGAGAAACGCCGACGGTGCAACTGGAGCTGAATAAAACGCTGAGTATGCTATTCCGCACGCCTATACAAACGGTGGGGGCCAGCAGGACGGACGAAGGCGTACATGCGCTCTGCAATTGTTATCATTTTGACCTGAACGAAGAGTTAAAAATGGACCTGAAGTATAAGTGCAATGCTATACTATCGGGAGGGCTTGCAGTGATGAAAATCTACCGGGCAGTTAACCCGGAGTTCAACAGCAGATTTGATGCCGTGAGACGCCAGTACAGGTACCGCATCTATAAAAAGAAAAATCCTTTCTTGTTGAACCGTGGCCTCTTCTACCCTTTTGCCATGAACAGAGATATACTTGATGAGACCGCTGAAATAATCAAAGAATATGAACAGTTCGAATCATTCTCCAAACGGAATGCACAGTCCAAAACCTTCAACTGCACCATACACCAATCTTATTGGGAACAGAACGGTGAGGAACTGCACTATGTAGTGGAGGCAAACCGCTTCTTACGCGGCATGGTGCGCGGACTTGTAGGTACGCAGATCCATTTTGCACGCGGCAAATCGCCAATAGAAGGGTTTAGGAAAGTCATTGAGGCACGGGATTGTACATTAGCTTTCTTCGATGCAGCAGGGCACGGGCTTTACCTGGAACGTATCGTGTATCCTGAGGGGATGCTGGAAGAGATGTGAAAGCACCCTACAGCCTAGTAAATCTGTATCAAAACTTCCGCCGGAATCGACAACTGTTCGTGCAATTTGCGTATCATTGGCAAGCTTAATTTTCTTTTACCGGATAATATTTCCGACTTTCTGCTTCTGAACCCAAGAATATCACCCAATTTAGATTCCGAAATACCCATTTGCTCCATCCTGAATTTTATCGCTTCTATAGGATTCGGTTTTGGTACCGGATAATGGATAGTTTCATACTCGTTAACCAATAATGAAAGGATTTCCAACTCGTCGGATTCTTTTGAGTCCACTTTCAATTCTTTTTGCATCAGTGTATAAATACGAGCCAATGCTTCTTCATGTTGTTTCTTATTTTTTATTGGTTTTAGCATAGCTTATTGTTTTCGTGTTAATCAAATCATATTGTTTATGTGTCCCAAACCACACAATAAAAACTATCTTCAGTCGATATTCAATGTCAACAATTAACCGGTATTTATTACCGTGAATATTAAACACAACACGTTTACTGTTCAATATTGAAGCGCTTCCAAATAGCTTTTTTAATTCATTAGGACTATTCCATTGCCCTTCTTCAATTTCTTCGAACCACGCCCATAATTGCTGCGATGCATCGGGACATTTTCCGCATACGCTTTCAATGTATGACTTGCGATAATTCTCATTACTAATACAAAAAATGTTACCATATTGGTAACATTTTCTTAAAAATATCATTATGAGGTATTGATGCTATTAGCGTTACCAGTCCCCGCTAGCCCCGCCGCCGCCGAAATCGCCGCCGCCAAAACCGCCGAAGCCGCTATCTCCTCCACCGCCGCCGAAACCGCCGCCGCTATCACTGCCTCGGCCACCACCACCCAGCAGATTGCCGAGTAACATACCTGTGGCGAAATTACCAAGCCCGCCGCCGCTCATATAATTACCACCACCACCGCCGCCGCCACGCGTGAACATTTTGATGATAAAGAAAAGGACGATCACAAAGATGATGATCGCTGTGATCGGCATGTGACGCTCGGCCTTTTTATGACCCTCACCTTTGTACTCACCTTTTGTAGCTGCAATAATTGCGTCTGCTGCCTTTGAGAAACCCTGGTAATAATTTTTATCCCTGAAGGCCGGTACCATCTCATTACGGATGATGCGGCCACATTGAATATCTGTCAAAGCGCCCTCAAGCCCTTTACCGGTTGAAATATTTATTTTATGGTCTTTGAGCGACGCAAGGATCACTACGCCATTGTTTTTTCCACTCCTGCCCACACCCCAGGCCTTACCTAGCTTCACCGCATAGTCTTCAACATCACCATCGCCAAGGTTATCTATTGTTACAATTGTTATTTCGTTGGAGGTCTCCCGGCTGAAGTCAACCAGTTTTCTTTCCAGTTGATCCTGCTCCCCGGCAGTCATCATATGTGCCAGGTCATTTACCAACCTTGCAGGAGTGGGTTTGGGCAGGATAGCCTGGCCGTATGCCTGTGATCCGACAAGCAGGAATAACAATGACCACCCCAGAAATCGTAGCCGGCAACTCAATCTATTGCTCCTCATTTTCCAAATACTATTTCGTCAGGCAATTCATTTTTCTTTATCGATGGATCAAATGGAAAGTGTGCAGCCAGCGCGGCGCCTAGTTCAGTAACGCAATTGCACAAGCCCTCAGTGAGATTGTTCTCCCTGAGACGGCCTGCAAGCTTAGCTGCCGCACTCCTCCAGAATTCCGGTCCTCCAGCCTTTTCATATATGGCTACATCTCCAAACAATGCAAATTGCCTGTCGGAAACCGCCACATATATAATAACTGCATTGCGGGCCTGGGTCTTTTCCATGGCCAGGTTGGCGAATATCTCTTTTGCGCGGTCCATTGCATCCATATACTGGCAGTGACGCTCAACGAAAACACGCACTTCCCCGCTTGTTTTGCTCTCAGATTCTTTGATGCAGGCAACTATCCGCTGCTGCGAATCCCTGTCCAGTATCTCACTTTTCCCAAAGAATGAAAACATGATAAAAAGTCGAAAAAGTTAAAAAGCGAATAAAATATGCGGCGCATATTATTTAGAAATGCCCGTCGCCGACCTTTGGAGCCTTATCTGCTCCAGCTTCTGCCTGGAATGACGGCCTTTCCTTGAAGTGGAACATACTGGCAAATACTACGCCCGGAAAGTTCGACACCTTTACGTTGTAGTCCTTTACGGCCACATTAAATGCATCGCGGGACACTTTAATACGGTTTTCCGTGCTTTCCAACTGAACCTGCAGATCTCTGAAAGCTTCCGTAGCCTTAAGCTGCGGGTATTGCTCAGAAACAACCATTAACCGGCCCAATGCCTGGCTAAGCTGGCCCTGTGACGCCTGGAACTGTTGTAATTTTTCAGGTGTAAGGTCCTTTGGATCTACCTTGATCTGTGTAGCAGAAGCCCTGGCCTGGATCACATCAGTGAGGGTTTTCGTTTCGAAATTTGCAGCAGCCTTTACAGTAGATACGAGATTCGGCACCAGATCAGCGCGGCGCTGATAACTGCTTTGTACATCTGCCCATTTCTGGTCTACTTCTTTACTGGCGGTGTTCATGCCATTATAATTGCTGACACCACAGCCGCCTAACATTAATACGAGCAATACAATTACTCCTAAGGTTATCCATAATCCTTTCATTGGTATAAAATTTTTACCAAATGTAAGTCAGGAAAACTGAATATTATATTAATAGTCGGCAAGCGACTATAAATAGTCGGTGACCATCCGGTTTTCGTTGGTTGAAAACCAGCATTTTATCGGCCGGTTGTGACCGGAATTCTATAGTTTCTATGCGCTTCCCAGTTGCCGAAATAGTACCTGAGCCCCATGCCAATATTATTTGCCGGGAAACCAGTAAGACTGTTGTAAAAATTGAAGCCCGGTTTTACATCCAGCGATAACCCCACAGGAATACGCTCAAATACGTATTCAATACCCGCTATCATATCAAGGCCGGCAAAGGTACGCGTACGGTAATAGCTCGGATAGCGGGCCTCATCAAAATAGCGGGCCCAGGCCACGTGCATGCCCGGCCCTACATAAACGCGGAGGTTCGGATCCGGAAAAAGAAAATTGTATTCCAGGAGGCCAACCGCAACCGTGCTCGGGCCAAATCCCTGGTAGAGGCCGTTAGAACGGTTGAGCATGGCTTCAACATTCACGCGCTCATTAAAAGAGAATTTACCTGTAACGCCTATACCATCAGGCGAGCCTCGCAAACCAAGCCCAATGGGTGGAATGTCCTGAGCGCTTGCACCGCCCATAACAATGAATACCAATACTATTACGCCGAATATTTTGTGTATCTGTTTCATAGTTCTCTTTTTTAGTGAAATATTAAATCGAACAACAGAGGAGATTTAAATAATTATGCCACAAACACCGCGTGTAAATATGTTTTTCCACCGGCGGTGTTATTTTTGTTGCAAAATCTTTACCACATGCCAGTTAATTACGAAGCGACGTTGGAATATGCCCAGGACCTGGACCGCACCGATATTCTTTACCCTTTCAGGGAGCGTTTCTTATTTCCACAGCACAATGGAGAAGATGTGCGTTATTTCTGCGGCAACTCTCTGGGCCTGCAGCCAAAAAGTGTGAGCTACCTGATGGATAAAGAACTCAGCGACTGGGCACGTTTTGGCGTTGAGGGCCATTTTAAGGCAGCATACCCATGGTTTTCATATCATCACTTTTTTGCAGAGCGACTGGGAAAAATAGTGGGCGCAGGGAAAGACGAGGTTGTTGCCATGAACACGCTGACCGTGAACCTGCATATGCTGATGCTTTCTTTTTACCGCCCCACAGGGAAACGATACAAGATACTGATGGAAGCCGGTGCATTCCCATCGGACCAATATGCCGTGGAAACACAGGTGCGGATGCACGGATATGAACCCGAAGACGCCATAATCGAAATAACTCCAAAGGCTGGCGCGAGCCTGATCGAAGAGCAGGACATTATCAATGCCATAAAGGAGGCAGGTGATGCACTGGCGGTGGTGATGATCGGTGGAGTGAACTACTATACCGGCCAGTTCTTCGACCTGGAAGGAATTACAAAGGCAGCTCACGCGGCGGGGGCCTATGCCGGTTTCGACCTGGCCCATGCGGTGGGCAACATACCGATGAAACTGCATGACTGGGATGTGGATTTTGCTTGCTGGTGCTCGTACAAATATCTTAATTCGGGTCCGGGCGGTGTGGGCGGCGCCTATGTGCATGAACGGCATGGCAACGACCCGAAACTTTTCCGCCTGGCTGGCTGGTGGGGAAATGAAGAGAAGACCCGTTTCAAAATGCAAAAAGGCTTTGTGCCGCAAAAAGGGGCTGCAAGCTGGCAGATGAGCAATGCCCCGGTGTTTAACATGGTGGCGCACAATGCCTCACTCGATATTTTTGAGAAAGCAGGGATGGATAACCTTAGAGCAAAGAGCCTGAACCTTACGGGCTATATGGAATTCCTGCTTCGGGAAATAACTCACTTACCATTTGAGATCATCACCCCGAAAGACCCTGAAAAACGCGGCTGCCAGCTATCCATGCTGTTTGCAGAGAAAGGGAGAGAAGTATTTGACGCACTTACCAATAACGGCATAATAGCCGACTGGCGGGAGCCAAATGTGGTGCGTATAGCGCCTGTGCCATTGTATAATACTTATGAAGACTGTTACCGGATGTATGAAACGATGATGGAAATAGCGTAATTTTATGGGTACTCGCAACACCTGAAATGCACCTGAGAAGACCTGTTGTATCCATTCTCTTCGTCCTGCTCCCCTTCACAATGAAGGGGCAAAAGAAATATACCCTTTTAGGCATTGCACAAGCTGGTTACGGCACCTCTTATCCCTATTTTGTATCGTTTGAAACCAATGGATCTTTACTGACCGGCTACTCGGTAACGAAGCAACCAAACGGCGCGGAATTCAAAGCAGAAATAAAAGGACGCATTAACCGGAAGGACCATACTCTTTTCTTCACTGAAACAAGATCGCTGGACAAGAACCCTGACAGCAAAATGACGATCTGCCTGTTTGATGCCAAACTCACTTACAAGCTGCTGGGAACAAAATACCAGGTTTCGGGAACGTTTACCGGCACCGATATGAACAATGAACGGTGCAGCACCGGCACTATGACTTTTGAACAACCGAATAATTCCACCAGCCTGTTTTACGTTGAAAAGAAGACTCCGCCACCAGCACCGAAGCCCGATACAATAGCGAAAAAAGAGCCTGAAATTCCCATTGTGCCCGCTAATACGATTACAGCGGGTGTGCAAAAAGAACTGGAATGGAATACAGATGTTTGCGTCATAGACTTGTGGGACGGCGGCATTATTGACGGCGACATTGTGACCGTGCTGCTGAATGATAAAGAGGTGCTTACTAATTATGCCCTGGTGAAGGCGAGAAAAGAGCTGCGATTAATCCTCACAAAAGCAGTCAATACGATCACCATAGTTGCTGTTGATGAAGGGGTAAATGCTCCCAATACCGCAGAAATATCTTTGCGCGACGGCGACATTGGCCATAAGATAACTGCATTCAACAAGAAGGGAGAAAAAGCGACAATTGTCATAAAAAAGAAATAGCAGCAGTGTCAGCTCTTTTCAATACTTTTTGTAAACATGGCCAGCTAAGTTACCTTTGCGCCACTCAATGGCCGTTTTTTTCGATATACAAAATTTACCTGATTTTAAGAATGCGGTACTTACCATCGGCACCTTCGATGGTGTGCACGAAGGACACAGGGCTATCTTACAGGAAGTGGTGAACCATGCACGAAACGCAAACGGCGAAAGTGTACTGCTCACTTTTGAGCCGCACCCGCGTAAACTGCTTTTCCCTGATCAGCCGCTGGGCATTATTACGCCACTCCATCAGAAACTGAAACTAATAACGGAGGCAGGTATTCAAAATATCGTTGTTGTTCCTTTTACCAGGGAGTTTGCAGGCCTCTCAGCACAGGAATATATAGAAAAATTCCTTGTGGGCGTTTTTCATCCCAAAGGCATTGTAATTGGATACGATCATCGGTTCGGGAATGACCGCAAGGGTGACCTGAAACTACTGGAAAAATGCGCTCAGGCCGGAGGATATGAACTTACGGAAATACCCCCGCAATTAATAGAAGACGCCGCGGTGAGCTCTACTAAAATCCGGCATGCGATAGTTGAAGGACGAATGGAGGACGCCGGCAATATGCTGGGGCGCAATTACTCATTCAGCGGCATTGTAAAACACGGAAACAAGCTAGGCAGGACATTGGGCTACCCTACTGCCAACCTTTTACCGGTGGAACCGGAGCAAATAATCCCGGAAACGGGCATTTATGCAATTCAGGCGTTGTACAACGGAACACACTACAATGGGATGATGAGTATAGGGTATAACCCTACGGTGAGCGACACAAAAGACATAAAAATAGAAGCCAACCTGTTCGATTTCGATGAAGAAATTTACGGCGCCACCCTGGAAATATTTTTTGTCAAAAAATTGCGTGACGAGCTTAAATTTGAATCGCTTGACGCGTTGAAAAATCAGTTAAATAAGGACAAAGAGGATACCCTCAGGCTGTTGGCGTAACGGCGGATCATGTATCCACATCCATAAAGTAAAAGCCGGTATCCCAGGAACTGTCGACTGGTGAGCTATATGTCCTGTGAACTGTTTCGCCGGTAGTGATGGGAATGGGCGCGCTAAAGAAAGGTGCATTGTATACGAATGTGTGAAACTCCCCATTTTCCCCGCAAGGGTCTACATTGTCGGGCAAAATATCCAGGAGGGCGCTGCCGATCTTTTTACCTAGAAACTCTTTCCCGAGATATTTCTCATTCACACAAACAATGATAGCTTCTATACCGGCTTCCTCCACTTGCCGAACCAGTTCGCGCGTATCCTTTTTCCACAGCGGGAATACTCCTGCCATTCCGACCTGCTGCAATTGCTGTTCACGGTAAACTTTCAGGTCCTCAAGAAAAATATCACCATAAGCTGCAGCGGTAACGCCCTGCCGCATCAGACCGGTAAGCGTTTGCAGCATAGCCTGTTTATAAAGATCATCTTTCGGGCTGGCGGGCAATTTCACTTTAAGCAGTGGCCGCGACATACGCGCAGCCTGCATATCCAATAGCTTTTCTCTTACTCCATGCATAAATACACGATCATGCTCCTCGCTGAGCGTGGTGAGCAGGTGAGTAACATGGTACTCATCTTGTGCCGTAAGCAGGTGAAAAGCAAGCGCCGCATCTTTGCCCGAACTCCAATTCATCACTACCTTTACCTGGCCATTCATAATAACACCGTTACTTTTCGGCAAATGAATGTAATTTTTCTAACACAAACGAATATTTATGCCATACGCAATAGTCACCGGTGCCTCGCAGGGAATGGGAACTGCTTTTTCCGAAAAGCTGCTTTCTGAAGGTTTTTCAATAGCTGTATGTGCGCGAAATGAAGAAAAACTGGCCGCGCTTAAAGCCCTTTGGACTGAAAAGTACCCCGGCGCGACTATTATTGTGCACAAGGCAGACATGACCCAAAAAGGAGAAGCCGAGGCATTTGCAGCGATCGTACTGGCAAGTTTCCCCGAGATCGATATACTGGTGAATAATGCCGGGATGTACCTACCCGGCAATATATCCGACGAACCGGAGGGACTTCTTGAACAGATGATCGGTATAAATCTATATAGCGCCTATTACCTTACGCGTAAGATACTGCCCTCCATGAAAGACAGGAGAAAAGGCCATATTTTCAATATTTGCTCTATTGCCAGCTTGAAGGCTTATCCCGGCGGAGGTTCCTACAGTATTTCGAAATATGCGCTCCTGGGTTTTTCTGAGAACCTGCGCGAAGAGCTTAAATCACACGCAGTAAAGGTAACCGCTATTTGCCCGGGCGCCACATATACGCCATCGTGGGAAGGCAGCGATGTAAAACCCGACCGTATAATGGAAGCCGGCGATATTGCATCAATGCTTTGGAGCGCTTACAATCTTTCGGCCCAGGCCGACGTAGAGACCATAATTATGCGTCCCGTTAAAGGTGATATATAAGACGTCTTTTTAACGTAGCTTTAACCCTCCCTGATTTATTTTTGTGAGTAACCAAAATGAAAGGCCTAAATAACATCTGGCGTACTGTCATTGCATCCCTGCTCGTGTTAGGGGTGGGTTGCCACGCATGGGCGCAGGATGTAGTATTTACTGCACAGGCAAGTGCTCCCAGGATGGGCATCAAGGATAACATCCAGGTGGAATACACGATAAGGGATGCACAAAACGTGCAGATCATGAACCCACCTTCTGAAAATGACTTCATCATAGTACAGGGACCTTTCACAACACAAAGTGTAAACAGCTCATTCAACGGAAGAACAAATGTACTGACCCGGAGCGTGAGCCGCACCTATGTGCTGCATCCAAGGCATGAGGGAACTATCACCATTCCGCCGGTTACCGCTAAAGACGCGGCAGGACATGTTTACCAGTCAAATCCCATAACCATACAGGTAGTGCCCGGATCACTCATGCAGCAGCAGCGGCGCATGCCCAGCAGGCAGGAGGAAGAGGACAATGCCTTTGCCATGATGCAGCGTATGCAACAGCAGATGCAACAGTTGCAGCAGCAAATGATGCAGCCGCAGGTGCCACAGGGACCACAACCTCAGGGACCACAGAGCCAGCAAGGCCAGGCTCAGCAAAACCAGGCTGATGCCGCGGAAGAGGCTGAGATCAAAAAAAATCTCTTTATTAAAGTCGAAGTAGATAAAAATAAAGTTCACACAGGCGAACAGATCACTGCCAGCTACAAGCTTTATGTGCATGAGGTGCCTATGCAGGTAAACATTTCCAAACTGCCTTCGCTAAACGGCTTCTGGACGCAGGATTTTGATATCCCGAAACAGCCTAAGCCAACTAAAGAAGTATTGAACGGAAAAGAGTACCAGGTATTCCTGTTGAAAAAATCTGCGTTGTTTCCCCAGCAGACAGGAACACTGGAGCTTGACCCTGCCGAGGCAAAAGGCGTGGCCAGGCTTGTGAGGAAGGTAGCCCACAAGATGTCGGATATGTTTAAGGGGACCATGATGATGAATGATCCTGTTTTCAACAATTCGGTATACAATACACGGGCTTATAAGGATGTTGATGTGCACCTGGTAAGCACCCCGGTGAAAATAACTGTAACTGCACTACCTGAAAAAGATAAGCCTGCCGATTTTGGCGGTGCCGTAGGCAAGTTTACAATAGCAAGTAAAATTGATAAACAGGAACTGACAACGGATGATATTGCCACGCTGACTTTTACCATCACCGGCAGCGGCAATCTGAAGCTGATAGAGCCACCGAAAATGACCCTGCCCAACGGACTGAATACGTTTGATCCGCAGATAACAGATACCGTTACCGGGCGCAGCACCACCATCAGCGGGTCAAAGATCATCAGTTATGTTATTTCCCCGCACCTGGCCGGCGACTACGATATCCCGGCTACCCCGTTTACGTACTTTAACCCGGCCACCGGAGCCTATGTCACCGTGCATACAGCGCCACTGAAACTGCACGTAAAACCGGGCAAGGGCGCCCCGGCGGCTACGGCAGCAAGCAGCGGTCCGCTGAAAGATATTCATAATATTACTACGCAGCCACTGGCTACGATCGTTCCCGGTAGCAAGCCAATGCTGTTTACCGGCACGTACTGGTCTATGTTCATGTTCCCGATGCTGGCGTTTGTGGGCCTCATCGTTTGGAAGCGGCGGGATGAGGAACTTTCTAAGAACACTGTTTTGCTGAGAAGCAAGCGTGCAAACAAAATAGCGTTGCAGCGACTGGTGACTGCGAAAAAATTCCTGCAGCAGCAGGATAAAAACTCATTCTACGAAGAGATTTCTAAAGCTGCATGGTTGTATCTTAGCGACAAATTGAACATTCCGCTTTCTGCACTGTCTCACGAAACAGCAAGGGAAGCAATGAAAACACGCAACGTGCCGGATACGATACAAAAGAACCTTGAAGAAGTAATATGGGAGTGCGAAACCGCACTATATGCCAGCGGTGGCTCCAACAAAATGGCGCAAACCTACGACGAGGCCGTAAAAGTGATCAGCGACCTGGAGGATGTATTCAAAGCATGAGAAAGCTGTTTCCCATATCAATACTGATCCTTTTGTGCTCACTGAAGGGCTATGCTACGGCCAATTATAGTGTGCAATGGCAAAAGGGCACCACCTGCTACCAGCAGATGAAGTATGACAGCGCCGCCTACTTTTTCGAACAAATCGCCGCACTTAAACCGAAAAATGCCGAAGTATATTATAACCTCGGCAATACTTATTACCGCCTCAACAGGATAGGCCCGGCAGTAGTAAACTACCAGCGCGCTTTAAAGATCAATCCTGCGTACAAAGAAGCAAAGGACAACCTTTCGCTCACAGAGGGCCGCATCGCTAATCGTATTCATTCAACCGGCGATATCTTTTTCATTGATTGGTGGGAAAACCTCACGCATCCTAATAAAGCAAGTTCATGGGCTGTAGCCGCGCTCATCACCTTTACACTCATTATCACTTGCCTGGCGGTAAGGCGCTTTGTTCCGTCCGGTGAAAAGCTGCCGGTACAATTACCCGGAGTGCTCGGGTTTGTGTGTACCATCTTCCTGGTACTTGCATTCGCCGCTGCCCAAAGGACCGAACAGGCAACGGCTGCTGTAGTAATGCAAAATGATGCGCCGATGATGAACGGGGAACAAAAAGGAAAGCCGCTATCATTAATCCCGGAAGGGACTACCGTAAAAATAGTGGGTGAAAAAGGCAACTGGGCTGAAATTACGCTGCCTGATGGCAGGAACGGATGGTTGTCGCAGAGCCTGATCAGTAAAATATAGGAACACTTTGGACCGGTATGAACGGACAGCGTCCCGGAGGCCACAGTTTCCCTTTTCCCATTTCATTGTTGCCCGGTGAACATTAATTCGTAGTTTTCGGTATGGTTACATATTGGGTAAAGACCCCCCAATGGATAAAAAGATTTTTTCCCGGGCGAATGATATGGGATATGCCTGCAGGCGAGGAGCCTGCAGTGTATCTGACATTCGACGATGGTCCGCACCCTGTTGCTACACCTTTTGTGCTGAACCAGTTAGAGAAATACAAGGCTGCTGCAACTTTTTTCTGCGTGGGCAACAATGTTTCTCACTATCCTGATATTTACAGGCAGGTAATTGCCGGAGGTCATACCACAGGCAACCATACCTACAACCATGTGAATGGCTGGAAAGCAGGCAGCAGCCATTATATAAAAAACATTGAGCGGGCCGATAAGTATATTAACAGCACTATTTTCCGCCCGCCTTATGGAAGGATAAAGTATTCACAGATAAGGAAACTGAGAAAAAAATACCCGAACCTGAAGATCTACATGTGGGACATACTGAGCGGTGATTTTGACCACTCCATAACCCCGGAACAATGCCTGGATAATGTGCTTGCAAATATTACTCCCGGCTCGATAATTGTGTTTCATGACAGCGAGAAAGCAATGGAGCGGATGAGCTATACCCTACCCCTGGTGCTGGAATACTGCCACAAAAAGAACTGGAAAATGAAAGCACTACCCATATAAAATCCAAATCCCAGGACCCGGACTTATTTACTTATAACTTTGAATCCCAGACTTACGACTTACGACTAAAACGCTTACGACTAAAAAATGAAATTCACAGATACACATACCCACCTGTACGATGAGCGGCTGATGGCCGATGACGGTCAGATAGAGCGTGCGATAGATGCAGGTGTTACCAGGATGTACATGCCTAACTGCGACCACGGCACGATAGAAAACATGTTGCTGCTGGCAGATAAGTGGCCCATGAACTGCATGCCCATGATGGGCCTGCACCCGTGTTATGTAAAAGAGAACTACAAAGAAGAACTGACTATAGCCGCAGACTGGTTTCAGAAAACCAGGTTTTATGCAGTCGGCGAAATAGGTCTGGACTATTACTGGGATATGACCTATAAAGCTCAGCAAATAGAAGCCTTTGAAACACAGATTGACTGGGCCCTCCAACATGATCTGCCGATAGTTATCCATAGCCGCGAGTCTACCCAGGACTGTATAGATATAGTACGCAAAAAACAGAACGGAAAGCTAAAAGGCATCTTCCACTGCTTTAGCGGCACCCTCGATGAAGCAAACCAGATCATAGCCCTCGGCCTCTACCTGGGTATAGGCGGCGTAGTAACCTACAAAAACAACACGCTGCAGGATATTGTAAAGGAAGTATCACTCGACCATATAGTACTCGAAACCGATGCTCCCTACCTTGCACCAGTCCCCTATCGCGGCAAAACAAAGAACCAGAGCGCATACATCCCGATCATTGCAGAAAAGATAGCGGAGCTGAAAGGTTGCTCGGTTTCAGAAGTAGCGGCAATAACTACCGCTAACGCGGAAAGAGTCTTTCCTGGTTGATACGGCACAAATAAATATCCCTGTTTCACAGGTTTTCCATACCCACGCAAGCGACGATCTTTTAGTAGTAAAGAACATCTGCTTTTCCGACCATTCCTATGCTTCTCCGTGTCATGGTCCAACTTCGTGCCAGTAGCACACTTGGTCTGCGCATTTTCACTGGCCTATCTCATGAACCCTTTCTTTAAGCCCAACAAACTCGACCTTACCTCTGTATACGCCGATCAAAAGAATGCCCCGGCTGTTGATCTCAGGAAAGGCAAATACATCATCACCTTCGCCAGCCCCGAATGTAGCCCTGGAAGCCAACACCACACCCTCTGAGCTCGACCCGCAGACAATAGAGCAATGGATGAAGTGACCTCTCCGTCGACCAAGTATCTGTTAATTTTTAAAGCAGCTCTATTGGGTCGCTATTTCATTTTACTTGCTCCCGCAGCTTCCAGGGCAGCTATTACCTTGCTGTAGTCACCCTTCTTCCCATCCTCCTGGTTTATCTTCGCAATACCCAGCGGCGTGGTTTGTTTGTAGGTGGTAATAGTTTTAGAATAGGAGGTAAATCCATAGCTGGTCATGTTGAAATCGCCCTCTGTTTCCATACCCTCTATATTCTTCTTGGCTATATCGTAATCTGCTTTTTTGTTCAGCAGCGCCGTCACCACCTCTGGCTGATTATATGCGGCTGCATAGTGTAGTGCGGTCGCATTGAACTGGTCAGTTGCGTCAATGTCTGCACCGCTAGCCAAAAGGTCTTCAGCAATTCTGCTATTGCCGCCCATAGCAGCAGCCATTAGTACCGTTACACCCACTGCATCTTTATGATTCACTCCATTATTCTTTACTTTATCCTTTACCATTTTATAGGCTTCATAATCGCCGCTATAAGCAGCAAACCACATAGGATTTGCTTTTACACTATTCTCCACATCCAGGTTAGCGCCCTTTTCTACCAGCACTTTCATTGCATCTATCTTACCCTTTTCACAGGCCAGTAATACGGGGTAACTGTATATTTTCTTATCGCGCATTTTTTGCAACACCTTCTCCAGCGCCCCACTGGCACGAGTGCCCGTAAACTTGCCCAACATACTTACCCGCAGTGCCATGATGTCAGCATCTGTAAGCTGCATCACTATTTTTTCGTTGATATCCACGCCCTTGCTCACGAGGTAAGTAATGATCTGCCCCGGGGTTGAGAAATTTGCTTCCTCCGGATTTTTGATATATGCCGGTAACACCACCCCCGATTTTTCTATCCAGGGAGCCTGTGACTTTATCTGCTTCACCTTGTCTGCTGGTGTCTTTCCTTCCTTAAGGTATAAATGGAAAGGCGTAAGGCCAATCGATGTTTTTGCATTAATGTCTGCCCCGCCATCAATAAGCGCCTGTATAGCGGCCACCGACGAAGAATTGAAACAGGCATAATGCAATGGTGTGTAGCCGTCCTTATTGGTAATATTGGGGTTGCCACCTGCTTTTATCATCATCTTTATGGCATCTGCTTCGCCCCAGCTTGCCGCGGCAGACAAGCCGGTTATTACTTTATTATTATCAAATTTGTTCGGATCAGCCTTTGCATCAAGCAGCAATTGCAATATCTCTTTGTTCCACACTGCCGTGGAAAGCGGGGTGTTCCCGTTCACATCGTTTTTGTTTACGTCAGCGCCATCGGCAATAGCCGCCTTTACGCCCGCCACGTTATTAGAGATGATTGCCTTATACAGATCGTCGTTTGACGTAGCGAAAACGCGGGGAGAAAGGAACAGAAGGAAAGACAAAGTAACGGTTACATACAAGCTGAGTGATTTCATATATGGTTTCTTTTTAGGAGAAATACGATTTTGTTGACAACAACAAAATTCGCTAAACCATATACCGCCTGCAATACGCACTTGTAACCAATTCCTATACCTACATATAGGTATACACTAAGAAGCCAGGCCCTCCTGGATGGCGTACTTTATAAGCCCCACCAGGGTCGCTGCTCCGGTCTTCTCCATAATATTCAGGCGATGTTTATCAACGGTCTGCTTGCTTATGAACAGCCGGTCGCCTATTTCCCTGCTGGTCAGCTCCTGCACTATCAGTTGCACTATTTCCTGCTCTCGGGCACTGAGCGGTTTAGCTGCCGTCCTGGCTTTTTCCTTTACTCTTACATTCCTCAGCATCATATCCAGCACTGCTTTCTCATAATGCGTCTTTCCATCCATTATCGCATTTATTGCTTCCAGCAGCTCCTTCTTACCCGAATTCTTTAAAATGTAGCCCTCCGCTTCAGCCATCAATACTTCATGCACCAGTTCATGATCATTGTGCATACTTATTACCAGCAATTTTATCCCCGGATAGTTTTTTTTCAATGTCCTTATGAGTTCAATACCACTAAGACCGGGCATATTTAGGTCGGTAATTACAAGGTCGCATGGCTTTGCCAAAAGCAATTGCATTAACTCATCACCATTAAGTGCCTGTGCGGCCACACTTAGGTTCTTCTGTTGTTTTAATATCAACCGCACACCGTCTATGAACATCTGGTGGTCGTCCGCAATAATTATATTGTATTGCTGCATCATGTTTTAAATGTAATATTAATTACTGTACCCTTTCCAGCCCAGGCTGTCATTTGCGGATCTGCCAGCAAACAAACCTGGATGCCAACAAGATCAATACAGCCATATCCGGCGCCGCGCCATGCACGTATTTCTTATAAATATACAAGGATTATTCTCGTCCGGAATTGTCGAAATAAAAAAACGGTTGCAATGTCCACACTTACCCTTGCCGCAACCGCCCAGGAAAAGAAAACGGAGAAAAAAGTAAAGAAAACGACTACGGCCACAACCAAAAGCATTAAGAAAACCAAATCGACAAAAAAAGTTGAAAAGCCAGCAAAAGAAACCAATGCAGCAGATCTGAAGGCAAGCAAATAATTGTTGCTTCAAAAATCGGAAGGTAAGGATGGTACTACGCCACTCTTACCTTTCTTGTGTTTTAAAAAACGTCAGTAGCCTTTGTACTTACTTGCCTTCGCAAGGATTTTTTGTTGACTTCCTGTTATAGCGCTGTACAAAGATTCCGGCGAGAATGAACGGAAGCGAACAAACCAATATCCGGGCGTTCACGGAAAGCAGACCGATAAAAAAGATAAATAACATCAGCAGGCTTAGGCAAATCAGACCGGTAATGGTTAATACTTTACTGGGTATCTTTTGAAAGACGGTCACGAGTAGCAGCAATTGACCTATTAATGGCAATAATACGAAAGGGTGCATGTACGTTGCAGAACCGTGACTGGCGCCAAAGATCAGGTCATACTCCGTTTGAAAAATAAAGGCATGATTCCCCTTGCCCCACTCAAGGTAACCGATGAGCGAGCTAAGCAGCAAACAAATATTGAGAAACTTCTTCATCCTACCTGTACTCGCAGATTCACTGGCATATTTGTTGTCTTTCTGTTGCTACCTGGTAGTTCTGCACCATTGAGTGCCTGCGCTGCTATCCAGGTCTGGCCGTAACTTCAGTACAAGGCGCAACCCAGCTATGAACATCTGGTGGTCATCTGCTATTACTTTGTGTGTTTGACTGTCATCAACTGAATATAATCCTTACAATGGTACCTGAATCTGCAGCCGAATTTACGTCAATAGTTCCTCCAAGCAAATCAACACGGAGGAATATATTTTGCCACCCAATGCCCTTAGCATTATGAATAGTGGCGACGTCAAATCCATTACCATTATCCTGTACCTGCAGCAAATAGCCATCTGCCGCCGATTGTAATTTTATGGCTATCTGGGTGCAGTGCGTATGTTTCACCGCATTATGCACTAACTCCTGTACTATCCTGTAGGTAATTACTTCCTTATCTTTATTCAAAACCACGGCCTCGCTAACTTCAAGTGATATCTTTGTTTTACCGGTAGCATTAATGTTTCTAGCCAGCTCTTTTAGTGCTGCCCCTATGCCCAGCTCAGCCAGGCTTGATGGCATCAGGTTATGCGATATGGTACGCACCTCTTGTACAGCTTGGTCCAACACCTTCATTGATTCGTTCAGCACTTCGTTGCTATTTTCATCAATGGGCGCAACCACTGAAAGCATCATTTTTGTAGTAGAAAGTGTTTGCCCCAGACTGTCATGCAACTCCCGCGCAATTCGGGCACGCTCCTTTTCCTCAGCTTCCAGAGCAGCCTTATACCGAAGTATTTTGTGTACGCTGTTTTGCTTTTCAAATTCACTCTCTTTCTTAATGCGATAGCGATTATATGCAAACCACAGCAGCAATAGTAGCAATGCTGCTAAAACGATAATACCTTTTATAAGTATATTCTTCGTGTGCGTAGTAGCCAGGAGTTCCTGGTTTTCAGCATTTGTCTTTTCTGTTTCATAGAGTGTTTTATACTTAGCAACCTTATCAGCGGTTTGTGCCCTGAATATGGAATCACGCATTGTTTGTACTTCAATTGCGAGATTTTTAATCGTGGAATCGTAACAATTGTATTTCGCGAACAATAATACATCCATCGCATATAGTTCACCCCCTGCGAGTTTAGTTGCCTTGTAAAGCGAGAGAGCCTTGTTTGCCAGCTCTTGCCCTTGTATGCAGTTAAAGCAACTGCCTCGCTGAAAATAAAAACATCGGCTTTTATATTATAAATAACAAAAAAACCAATTTAAACTACATTATGAAAAATACCCGAAAACCGTGTGATATTCGTGTGATATTTTTGTGATATTCCTCAGCCACAAACAATTGATAACCAATAAAAACCTGTGCAAACTTTTTTTCTTGAAAAGTGTGATATTTGGAAAGTAGCTTAAAAAACAAAATATATAACCGATTTCCAAAGGCCGCAAAAACCGGAAGAAATCCCGCAAAACCCGCAATTAATCACGAACTTTAGACTTTACTTTCCACTTTAGACTGAAAAAAAATGACTTTTAAAGATGTAGTGGGCCAGCAGGCGGCGAAGGATGGGATGCTGAAAATGTGGGAAAAGAACCTTTTCCCGCATGCATTGATGATAACCGGGCCCGAGGGAACGGGTGGCCTGCCTATGGCGCTGGCGCTGGCGCAATATATCTTTTGCGAACAAAAGACCGCAACCGATAGCTGCGGCAAGTGCGCCGGCTGCAGCAAGGCCTCAAAACTGGAGCATGCAGACCTGCATATCAGTTTTCCCAGCATACCCCCAAAACCGGGCACAAAGGCAATGAGCCGGCACTACATACAGGAGTTCAGGGAGTTTGTGAAACAGTCGCCATATGCAACCACTTACGACTGGCTGCAATATATAGAGGCAGAAAACAAGCAGGGCAACATAACCGCCGATGAGTGCAGGGAGATCATAGACACGCTGAACCTGAAATCTTATGAGGGCGGCAAGAAAGTGCTGCTGATGTGGCGGCCGGAATACCTGGGAAAGGAAGGCAACATATTACTGAAACTAATAGAGGAGCCACCGCAGGATACTATCATGATCTTTGTAGCCGAGAATACAGAGGACATCTTACAAACCATCAGGAGCCGCACCCAGGAAGTGAAACTTGCCCCGATCGCTGCAGGCGATATTGCACTGGCACTAAGTAGCCGCGCACTAGCCGACCCGGTACGGGCCAGCCAGGTGGCGCATATTGCCATGGGCAGCTATACCGAGGCGCTACGACTTGTGCGCCAGGCCGACAATGATCTTTTCCCCGAGGTGCGAAACCTCTTCAACTCCCTGTTTACAAATAATGGAATAGCCTTATCTAAATGGGCGGAGGAATGCAGCAAGACCGGCAGGGAGCAACAGAAGAATTTTCTTCAATATGTGATACAACTGCTCGAGCAGGCTATAAGGGCCCGGTACCGCCCGGAGACCGGCGCCGGACTTCCTGAGGCCGAAGCGCAGTTTGTACAAAAGCTGGCCGGCACCAAGATCCCGTTCGAGGCATTCGGAAAGATGGTAGATACCATTTCTGAGACCAGCTTTTTCATAGAGCGCAATGCTCATGGAAAGACGCAGCTACATGCGCTGGCGATAAAGCTGCAGCATATTATCCAGAACCGGCCGCTGCCGGTGGTATAGCGTTCCTTTCACTTTACCATATTATACAATAAAAATAACATGCGTTAGCTGCGGCTAAAGCTAATTTCTTGTGCTCCAAAAGCCCTGAACTAAACTTCGTGACTAGTATCGTTTTGGCTCATAACCAAAAAATCTTAAGCTGGTGAAACACACCTGCCAAAGTGTCAAAACAGGGTAAAAATGAGGTGTGTGGCATTTTGTCAGGTAGCTGATTTTTATACGCTCTAATTTTGCGTTACCATACTCATAGTCAATATTTTGAGAGAAGTAAACGGAAGTTGTTTTCATGACCTGTTTTTCATTAAAAACAGCAATAAAACGTGAATTTAGGGCGGTAAGGGCGCATGGGCATCATAAGTAAATTGTATTTTCTAAAAATATAGCACTTTAAAATAAATTTTGATTGATTATCAATAAATTAAATAATCATACCGTAAGTAAATTTTAGATTAATTGTTAAAATTAACCAATTTACCGGTCAGTGAACTATTACACCCTTAAATCCATATCTTTGCACCTTTAACGCGTGTTTCCAACCTTATAGTACCAGCCTTCGGGCAAGCTTGTGATACACACCTTTTCAACTCCGCGGATGCGGGAGAGGCACAGGCAGTTACATTTTTTTGCATCTTAAAATATACAAATGACATTTAATGAGTTAAACCTCATAGAGCCCATATTGAAGGCTCTGGAGGCAGAGGGTTATAAAAACCCCACCCCAATCCAGGAACAGGCTATCCCGATCTTATTGAAGAGAAAAGACCTTTTAGGTTGTGCACAGACAGGAACCGGCAAGACAGCAGCTTTCGCCATTCCTATATTACAGATACTGCATGAAGAGCATGCCGAGCGCACTCACAAGAACATTAAAGTATTGATCCTCACACCAACACGAGAGCTAGCTATACAAATAGGTGAAAGCTTTGCAGCCTATGGTAAGAACCTCCGGCTACGGCATACCGTGATCTTTGGTGGTGTGCCACAGGGCGCACAGGTTCAGGCACTGCACAGGGGCATAGACATACTTATCGCTACCCCGGGCCGCTTGCTGGATCTTATGAACCAGGGCTATATCAATATTAAAGACATCAGCATCTTTGTATTGGATGAGGCCGACCGCATGCTCGACATGGGCTTTATTCATGATGTTAAGAGGGTGGTTGCTAAGCTTCCGGCCAAGAGGCAGACACTTTTCTTCAGCGCTACCATGCCTGTTGAAATACAGAAATTATCTAATACCCTGCTGCACAATGCAGAGAAAGTGGAAGTAACGCCAGCAGCAACTACCGCAGAAACGGTAACCCAGTCGGTATACTTTGTAGACAAAAAGGACAAAAGGCAATTGCTCACTTATGTGCTGCGCGACCCGGAAATGAAAATGGTACTGGTATTTACCCGCACCAAGCACGGTGCCGACAAGGTGGTAAAAGACCTTCAGAAGGTAGATATTAAAGCAGAAGCGATACATGGCAACAAGTCGCAAAACGCCCGTCAGAGGGCATTAAGTAACTTTAAGGACGGAAGGATACGTGTGCTTGTGGCTACAGATATTGCCGCCCGAGGTATAGATGTGGACCTCCTTAGCCATGTGATCAACTACGAGATACCTGAAGTTCCGGAAACATATGTGCACCGTATAGGCCGTACCGGCCGGGCCGGGGCAAGCGGAACCGCGATGTCTTTCTGCGATGATGAGGAAATGCAGGACTGGAGGAATATCCTGAAACTTACAGCCCAGAAGATACCGGTAATAGAAAACCACCCCTACCCGATGGCCCAAACCGGCCAGGTGCAGATAAACCTGCCGAAGAACAAGGAAGTGGTTCGCAGGCCTAACGCAGTTGCAGGTTTCAACTCTGGCAATAGCAACGGACCGAGGAGAAGGTTTACCGGCGGCGGAAGAGCGAGGTAAAAGAAAGTTGATAAGAGATATGTTGATAAGTTTCGGATGGCAGCAAAAGCTGCCATCCGGCTTTTGACAAGGTTCAATTGCCTGAAAAGCGTCCGTGGTTATTAGTTATGGAAATTGTTGTATAATTTTCAGAAAAAATCGTTCGGAATGAACATTGGGAAACCAAACCTATCAATAAATGGCGGATTTGCCGGATACGCCTGGAGCCAGAGAAGGCTTATCTTAATTTGGCTTTCAGTGTCTTTTGCTGCCTTTACTGTCCTTAAGCTCCTGTTTCCGAATGCGGACTTCTTTTCTGACTCATTCAGCTATGTACAGGATGCCGTTACCGATAATCATGGTTTTGGTTTCCGCCCCCAGGGGTACCCGGATTTTCTCTATGGACTGCATGCCATTTACCCTTACCAGGGATTTGTAGTTTTTGTACAGGTCTTCTTGTTTCTGCTAAGCTCATTCCTTTGCCTCCTGACCTGCGGCTACCTGTTCGGAATCAACAACCGGAAATTGCACTTGATCGCAGGCCTTATCTTACTGAACCCGGTGCTTATTTTCATCGCTAACCTGGTATCCAGCGACAGCCTTTTCTGTTCGCTAACCGTGTTCTGGTTTACCTCCCTACTTTGGGCCATGAAAAGACCCACCTGGTCAAACCTACTCGTACAGGCGCTTTTATTGTTGATGTGCGTTCACGTCAGGTACACCGGCATGTTCTATTTCGCCATATCTATCATCGCTTTTATCGTTGCGAATGGGAAAGTTTATATCAGAATTACGGGCATCATCCTAAGCGCTTCTGTAGTATTTGGGTATATGCAGTGGCAGGAAAACAAGATAGAAGAACAGTTCGATGTACGGATATTTTCCGGTTTTTCGAATTGGCAGATTGCCAATAATGCCCTCTGCTATTATAAAAAGCTGGATGTACAAACAGCTGATATGCCAACGGAGGAAACCGCACTCTTAGACCTATGTGTAAAAAGATATATTGATACCGTCTATACAGAAGGCCATTTGGGTACGCAATACATGTGGAACCGGAGATCCCCGTTGAGGCTATATGTGGCGATGAGAAGCCGCTTTGAAAATAAAAAGTTTTTCGGTGAGTGGATAAAATGCTCGGTTGAAATAGGAGAATATGGCCGGATATTGGTAAAGCACGATCCGCTGGCCTACGTGAGATATTTCATGTTTCCGAATTTCAAGAACTTTATGGTGCCCGACCTGGAAGCGCTTGAAAATTATAATATATATAACCTTACTGTACCCAACGAGTGCCGGGAATGGTATAACATGGATACCAACTTTCTTTCTTGCCGGTTTCTGCACCTGCAGGAAAAACTAATGTTCATCTTTCCTTATGTGTCTTGCCTGTTGAACCTGCTGAATATTGGTTTTATTCCTTTCTTTTTATTGAGGAACCTTAAAAGATGGAAAACGCTAGGCAGAGATATAAAAGGACTATTCATTGTATGGAGCGCATTTTATATCGGATATATGTTTTTTAGTGTTGCTTCTGCGTATATTGTTTTCCGCTACCTGGATATTATTTTCATCCCCGGTGTTATCATCCCGGTCGTCCTGTATCCGTATTGTCGAAAAACGGTAAAAAGAGATGGCGACCCGAAAGCCGCCATTTCCATTTCATAGTAATAGGGTAATTATTATTTAGCAGGGGTAGTGGTCTTCTCTACTGTTTTCACGTGCTTTGTCTTTTTGCCATTGTACTTTTTGTGCTTACTGAACGTATTATGTACCTTCTGCGGCACCGACGAGGTTTTTTTGGTTACTTTCTCATCCTTCACTACTGTGGTCTTTTCCTGCGCGTTAACGACAAATGTTGTGGCGGCGAAAGCGACCAGTAATAACAATAACTTTTTCATATTTCGTTTCTTTTGTTTGCTATCAGGTTAAAATACCGTGCCACGCAAGTTGACAGTTAAAAGCTTGATACGTATGGGAGTGTGTAAACAGGAGACAGCGAAACAAATTCACGAAAGACCACTTTACCTTATTGAGTATTGGAAGTTATAAACCTTATATTTGCACGCATAAATTATTTCATGGAAGACCTTAAATTAAAGCTGAAGCAACAGATAATAGATTCACTGAACCTCCAGGGAATGAAGCCGGAAGAAATAGACGACAACGCTCCCCTGTTTGGCGATGGCCTTGGCTTAGACAGTATAGATTCGCTGGAGCTTATGGTACTGCTTGAGCGCAACTACGGAATTAAGATAGAAGACGCCCGTGAAGGCAGGAAAATACTGACTTCTGTACAGACGATGGCGGAATACATTCAGCAAAACAGCAAAATATAACGCCAACTATGGCGGAAAGAGTAGTAATAACAGCTACCGGTATCATATCCGCTCTCGGAACCGGGAAAGACACGCATATTTCCGCTATCCGCAATTTGCGCAGCGGGGTGAATGGGGTGTCTCTCCTCAAATCGGTGCATGCCCACGAATTTCTGCTGGGTGAGATAAAAAAGAGCAATGATGACCTGGCAGTGATAATGGGCCTGCCAACGGGCGACAACGGCTATACGCGCACTACCCTGCTGTGCCTGGCTGCCATGAACGACCTGCTGCAGAACACGGACATAACCCTGCTTCAAAATGAACCGTTTGCCTTTATCAATGCCAACACTGTAGGTGGCATGAGTAAGATGGAAGACATCTATATGGATGTGCTGACCGTAGGCGCCGACGAAAGGAACAACAAATACATTAACACCCTCGACTGTGCGGAAAGCACCGAAAATGTAGCTGCGCATTACGGCCTTAAACCCATAATGGCAACGATAAGCACAGCCTGTTCATCATCGTCCAACTCTCTGATACTGGGAGCGCGGATGATAAAACAAGGTCTTGTGAAACGCGCAGTATGCGGCGGCGGCGATGCGTTGAGCCGTTTTACCCTAAATGGTTTCTACAGCCTTAAGAATGTTGATAAGATGCCCTGTAAACCTTTTGATCAGAACCGGGGCGGCCTGAACCTGGGCGAGGCGTCCGGATTTTGTTTGCTGGAGTCAGAATCCTCAGCTAAAGCACGTGGGGCAAACATCATAGCGGTGCTGAGCGGATACGCTAACACAAATGATGCCTACCACCCTACTGCCCCATCACCAACTGGCGAAGGCGCCCGCCGCACTATGCAGCAGGCACTGGACATGGCCGGCCTGAAAACTACCGACATCGGATATATTAACGCCCACGGCACGGCAACGCAGAATAACGACCTGTCTGAAGGGCTGGCGATACAAACATTGTTTGGCACAAATGCACCACATTTTAGTTCTACCAAGCCCTATACAGGCCATACGCTGGCTGCGGCGGGAGTTATTGAAGCGATCTTCAGCATGTGGGCCATGGAAGAGCGAATAGTCATACCCAACCTCAATTTTGAAACACAAATGGAGGAACTAAGTATAAAACCGGTATCGGGCCTGTTGGAAAATGTAACAATAGATCATGTGTTGAGCAATTCTTTTGGATTTGGCGGCAGTAATGTTTCACTCATATTCAGCAAAGCATGAGGCAACCACTATACATATTGTCGGCATGCTCCATATCGCCGCAGCATAGCTATGATGCTGAAAATTTCTTAAATCCCGTTGTGACCACTGATGATGGAAAACTACGGATTACCGCTCCCGATTATTCTAAATACATTTCTCCGGTAGCCATACGGCGAATGAGCCGGATGCTTAAAGCCGGGATCACTGCAGGCATGAAAAGCCTGGAAATGGGAGGGGTTACTACTCCGGATGCAATAATCATAGGCACAGCACGTGGCAGTGTAACCGACATGGAGACTTTCCTGAAGGATATGATAAATCTACAGGAAGAAGCACTTAACCCCACAGGTTTCATACAATCCACCTACAACTCTGTAAATGGCTGGCTGGCAATGATGACCCGGAGCACATGCTATAACCAGACCTACGTGCATCGCGGCTTTTCGCTGGAACTGTGCCTCTTTGATGCCCAGTTGATGCTATCAGAAAGCCAGGATAAAAAGTATATACTGGCGGGCGGCTTCGATGAACTTACAGATGAGTACGTCATCATCCGCGGCAGAATAGGTTATTATAAAGAGCAAAAGCTAAACAGCCTTTCGCTATTGTCGCACAACGACACATCCGGCTCCGTGGCGGGTGAGGGTGCGCATTTCTTCACGCTGAGCAATAACCCCGAGAATGCAGCATGTGCCATACATACGGTGCAGATGCTGCTGAAGCCAACCAGTGAAGCGGTGCAGGCGGCTATAGCAGATATGCTTGCACAAAATGAATTACAAAAAGAAGACATTGATGTAATCATGTGCGGGATGAATGGCGACAGCAGAAGCCAGTTCCTGGTAGACCCTGTTGTAAACGACTGTCACGAACATACCACCATTACAACATTCAAGCAGCTTTCCGGGGAATATGATACGGCGTCGGGATTTGGTTTGTGGCTCGTTAATTACCTGTTCACGCAAAAAAGAATCCCGGAGGAGATCGTTTATAAAAAGGGTACTTCCACCAGGATAAAAAATGTTCTTCTGTTCAACGTGACAATTTTAGGCAATGTGACGTTGATGTTGATGACCACTCCCCCGGCCCGCCCCTGATGAGCGGACAATGTTATGCAGCCGCAAATCCAACAATCTGAAAAAACAAGGCTCCCTCTTGCGAAGGAGCCTTGCAAATCTATAGTTATTCCTTACTAGCTGCTAAATGCAATAGTCTCGAGAACTTTGTTCATACTGCGAACAGCATCGGCCGATTTGTTGAATGCTTCCTGCTCTTCAGCGTTCAGCTTGTAGTCGATGATCTTTTCCCAGCCATTCTTACCGATCACAACAGGCACACCCATGCATATATCGCTCTGGCCATATTCGCCATCAAGGAATACGCAGCAAGGGAACACCTTACGCTCGTTGCGGATGATGGACTCAACCAGCGCAGCACCTGCCGCACCGGGAGCATACCATGCTGATGTACCAAGATACTTGGTAAGCGTAGCGCCGCCAACCATTGTATCTGCAGATATCTGCTTCAGCTTGTCGGCGTCGAGCATATTAGATACCGGGGTGCCGTTGATGGTTGCAAGGCGTGTGAGCGGGATCATAGTTGTATCGCCATGGCCGCCTATTACTGTAGCATGAAGGTCATTCTGTGAGCAACCGAGCTCTTTCTGGATGTAGCATTTGAAACGGGCGCTGTCCAGGATGCCACCCATACCAATAACACGATGTTTTGGAATGCCGGTTGATTTAAGTGCGAGGTAGGTCATGGTATCCATTGGATTGGAGATAACCACAATAATTGCATTAGGAGAATGCTTTAACAGGCTCTGGCAAACTTCCTCTACAATACGGGCATTAGTGCCTATCAGTTCTTCGCGGGTCATACCGGGCTTGCGGGGAATACCAGAGGTGATCACACAAACATCAGAATTAGCTGTTTTTGTATAATCGTTGGTAACACCAATAACATTCGTGTCGAATCCGAGCAACGATGCCGTCTGGGTAATATCGAGGGCTTTGCCTTCCGCAAAACCTTCTTTAATGTCCACTAATACCAATTCTTCAGCCAATTCTTTGCGGGCGATATTGTCGGCACATGTTGCGCCTACAGCTCCTGCACCTACAACGGTTACTTTCATTTATTTACGTTTTTTAGGTTAAATAATTAGAACGGCGCAAATATAGTGGTTTTCAACTAATGTTAGAAAACCTCACCCCGGTATACGAGATGAGGTTGCGTGTGCGTGCAGGGGTGGTTCAGGACCCTACATTTTCACGAACTTTCTAACTTCCCTTCCGTGTTCTCCACGGAAAATGATGTAGTACAGGCCAGCAGGCAATGTGCTTACCGGCACATTTACCTGGATAGTGTTCAGGGACTGGCTAAGGAGTTCCTGGCCGATATTGTTTGTCATGGTGATAGAGTGGTAGGTGGATAGGTTGCTAAGATGAATGGTGAATTCGTTGGTCGTCATTATCGAAACGAGTTGATTTTCCGTCAAAAATGTAAACTCTTTTCCTATTGCAAACCTACACCACTCATTAAAATATTTTATATGTATAAATACCCATTTTTGAAAATAGGTAATTATAACTATTTTTTAATTCGCGGGTATTGTACTTTGTGTAGTCAAACATCCTTTATGTGGCGATGCCTGCTATGCTTTTTTCTATTGCCCGCATTTTTCAGCGGCATGTCTTATGGGCAGGAACACACGCATCTGAAACCGGGAACAGATACTGCTGCGATAAACCGGCTGCTGGACAAAGGTGATAAGACACAGAATCCGGATAGCGCGATCATTTTATTTAACAGGGCTTTTCAACTAAGCGCGGATGCCAATTATGCCGATGGCGCCTTCCGGGCATTGATCACAAAAAGCATGAAATTTCATGAGAAGGCCGATTTCGCCGGTGAGCGCAATTGCTGCTCACAGGCTTTGCCGTGGGCAGAGCGATCCGGTGTGAAAGATGCAGTGGCATGGTGCTACAATGCCTTTGGCGGTTCCTATTTTAGCGAGGGCGATTATGCACAGGCATCTACATACTATTTTAAAGCACTCGACGACCTGAAAAAGAAAAACGTGTCGCCAACGCACACCACAGCCAATGTATACAACAACCTCGGCATTCTGAATATCCGGCTCGGCCTGCAAGACAAGGCCTTAGCCTACTTCCGGCAGGGGGAAGACGTATCGCGCAAATGGCACCTGGATTACCAGCTTGCCAATTCGCTGAACAACATCGGCGAGTTTTATAACGGGATACACCGGCCGGACAGCGCTATAAAGTACTTCAATGAACTAATGGAGATAGGCAAGAAACTGGGCAAGACAGACCTGGTCGTGGTTGCCAATGAAGACATTGCGGAGTCGCTGATAGAAAGCGGGAGGTATAAAGAGGCAATACCCTTGCTGCAACAAGCTATCTCCCTTGGCCGGGATCATTTCCCGTACCTCGTGGTTACCTCTTCCTGCCTGCTGGGCCAGGCGCTGTGCCACGTCGGCAAGTATAAAGAAGCAGAGACGATCCTGACCGAAGGACTGAAGGAAACAAAGACCTATAATTTCAAGGATATTTACGAAGCGTTTTACACTAACCTGATAACCGTTTACCGGACAACGGGGCAGTTGCAGAAAGCGCTGGACTATACAGATTCGCTGATGGAAATAAGAGTTGCGCTGACAAATTCTGAAAGCATCAACGCCATAAACCAAATGGAGGTAAAGTACAAAACCGCCGAAAAGGACAAGCAGCTTGCGCAAAGCGAATTGCTGATCGCGCAGCAGAAAAACAAGATCATTAATAAAAATATCTGGATTGCCGCCATTGCAGGGGGCGTGTTCCTGTTGTTCATTATACTGGCCGGGCTTTACCGGAATGTTCAAAATAAACAACGGCTGCAGGCAGAGCAGATAAAATCGCTGCAGCAGGAAAACACCATCGGCCTGCTGAAAGGCATTGTACAGGGTGAAGAAAATGAGCGGGGCCGTATTGCCAGTGAGTTGCATGACGGTGTAGGCGGTATGCTATCCGCAATAATGATGCGCCTGATGTCGATAAGGCATGAGAAGGAAGATATTACCAGCGTTCCATCGTATGAAGAGGCAATGCAACTGCTGACTGAAATGGGTGATGAAATACGGATAACTGCGCATAACCTGATGCCGGAGGTGCTGTTGAAGCAGTCGTTGCCTACAGCGATACGCACCTATTGCAATTATCTGCGGGAGCACAACACATTGGAGATCGATTTTCAATCTTACGGATCATTTGATGGGCTGACCAAGAATGAAAAACTGAACATATACCGCATCATACAGGAGCTGCTTAAAAACACGATACAGCATGCAAATGCCACGCACGTACTGGTTCAACTCGTTGTAAATGAGCAGCAGCTTACCATTACTGTAGAGGACAACGGAAAAGGCTTTAATACCCAGGACACCAAAAAAGGCATAGGACTCCACAACCTTGAGACCCGTGTGCTAAGTATGCAAGGGCACTTTACCGTTGAGTCAGAGATAAATAAAGGCACTTCCGTTTATATAGAATTCGACCCTGAAAATGACGCATCATGAGCTTTCCTAAAATAAAAATAACGATAGTGGACGACCATCCGCTGGTGAGAAGCGGCCTGCAGCATATCCTGAGCAACAGCAGCGATATGGAGATAATAGGCAGCTACAATAATGGAACAGAGCTACTGGCAGGCATTGCAGCGAACGAACCAAATGTGCTGCTGCTTGATATAAACATGCCCGGACAGACCGGGGATGAACTGGCCGTGATCATAAGCGAGCAATACCCGCTGGTGAAAATACTGGCGCTTACTAACCTCGACAATGTATACTACATCAAGAACATGATACGCAGCGGCGTGCATGGCTACATACTGAAGACCACAAGAGAAGAAATACTACTGGAAGCAATAAGAACGGTATTTGCCGGAGACCAGTACCTGGAGCCCGCACTAAAAGACAAAGTGCTGATAGATGCGCTGCAGACAAAGCGGCAAACCATGGCAGACCCGGTGCTATCGCGCAGGGAAAAAGAGGTGCTGCACTTCATAGCATCGAATCTTACCAGCCAGCAGATAGCAGACAAACTGTTTGTGAGCAAGCGAACGATCGACAATCACCGGCTAAACCTGATGATAAAGCTGGACGTAAAGAATGTTGCCGCTCTTGTCAAGAAAGGGGTTCAGCTGGGATTGATCGAATAGTTGGTCAACTTTTCTCTAATTGAAAAAGGTGCGGACCTTGGCAAGCATCTGGGGGTCGGTAAGGTGACCGGTGTTTTCAATAGTGATCGTTACATCCTTGAATTTCGCATCCTCTTTCAGGAAATTGTTCAACTGTTCCTGGGCGATACCCGTTCCGAAGAGTAATATCTGGTCGTAATGCTGCAAATGACCGGACAATGATTTGAAATAAGACAGCAGATCGGCTTGTTTTGCATTATTCCTGTGATGTTCGCTTTCTGCCTCAAAGCCTCCCGGTGCATCAATTCGTTCCTTAACGGCAAATTGACCAGCGTCTTTAGCGATAATAAAAGCGTTCTTATGGTCTACCCATACGCCGGCAAGCCTTTGTTCGTTGTGTTTCATGTTCGGAAATAATTTTGTGTAAAGTACTGATACCAAAAGAATCGGGCCACCAGACCCATTCCTCTATTTATCACAAAATTATTCTACCGGAGATACAAATAAAATGACCTTGGTCACGTCATCGGATGCTCCAGATCAAGGTGAAAGGAATCAATTGCTGACATTCTCCGTCACCTTGGGCCTGGTTTTTTCCGTATTAATTATTGCTTTTGCTTTAGGACCGTATTCGGTAACGAGCTTTTCATACGAAGCCTGCCCCTTTTTCAGATCGTCTTCCAATACCGTTATACGCCCTGTCTGTAAGTTTGAGGGGCGACACTCCTGGTTACAAACCGAGCTATAAACTTCGGTAATGTACTCGCGAAGCTTCTTCTCATCGGCAAAAATGGATTTGTGTTTTGTCGCTAACAGGGTGCTTCTCAGTTCCTCCAGCTTGTTGTAATACTCTTTCAAATGTTTTTTATCCGAAGCTTTTTTTACAATATCCAGGTATTCCTTCACCATTTTCTCTTCTTTATTGAGGCTGTCCACAAGTATAAACAACCGCTCATGCATGTGATACAATTGCATGGCTGCCTCGTATTGCAATTTCCGGTCCTCTTCACTGAATAATTTATTGTTGTTGTCATGAACCATCTGCAGCGGACTTGTGTACTCCTGATCGCCGATCTTAAGTTTTACAGTATACGTGCCGGGCATCACCATGGGCGCAATAAACCCACCATAGTCCATTTTCGTTCCGCCTGACGCAGTCTTCGGAGGTGTCCACCGGAGGTTCCAGTACACTTTGTTCACACCTTTGCGCTTAGTTCCAGGAATGGATTGAACCAGTTTACCCGTGGCATCATAAACTTCTACCTTCACATCCTTCACCGCACGGTCCTTAAGGTAGTACTCGATCGGCTGAATGTCGTCCGGATTGCCACCATACCAGCCACCGCTAACGGGAGACCCTCCACCTCCATACAACCCGTTCGAAACTACGATCGGCTTATTCGGGAACATTACCACTTCCTGGCTCACGATCTCTTTGGTGAGCGCCCTGAACGGAGAAATATCGTTGATGACCATGATGCCCCTGCCGTGTGTAGCCAGCACCAGGTCATTGGTTTGCGGCTGTATCTGAATATCACGAACCATGCAATAATCCGGAATGTGATTTTTCATCCTGAACCAGGTCTCTCCACCGTCTATAGTAGCAAACAATCCTCTTTCTGTACCGAGGAAGAGGAGGTTCTTATTTACCAGGTCCTCCTTTATCTTATGAGCAAAGCCTGTAAAGTCCGGACTTGTAAGTCGTTTCCATGTCTTACCGGCATCAGTAGACCTGGCGAGATAAGTGTTCATATCGCCATACATGTGATTATCGAAGGTCGCGTAAACGGTATTGCGGTCGAAACGCGACGGCTCTATACTGCTCACCCAGGTCTGGGCGGGTATGCCGCATGCCGCATAATTTGCTGCAACATTGGTCCACGATTTAGCGCCATCAGTAACCACCTGCAGGTTACCATCGTCCGTTCCTACCCAAACCATATTTTCATCCAGGGGCGATTCCGCGATCGTAAATACAGTACAGTGATTCTCCGCTGATGTATTATCCTCACTTAACCCACCCGACTCTTCCTGCTGTTGCTTTTTCTTATCGTTAGTTGTCAGATCGGCAGAAATCTTCTGCCAGGTGCGGCCCTGGTTTGTCGACTTGTAGAGATACTGCGCTGCTGTGTATAAGTTACGGCGATTTGCTTGCCCGGTAACAATAGGCGTATTCCAGTTCCAGCGGAGTTTTTCATCCTCTTTACCCGCCTGTGGTGTAATGTCTAATGATTTATAAGTGGTGAGATCTATACGGGCCACATTCCCTCCCTGCGATTCTGCATAGGCAATATTAGGATCTGTAAGGTCCGGCTGTACCCAGAAGCCATCGCCGCCATACATATTCTGCCAGCTTGAATTATTGACTCCGCCCGGAGCAGAGGACGGTGCCATCCAACTGCCATTATCCTGCAAGCCACCGTACATGCGGTATGGCTTCTCATTATCGCAGGCAACATGGTAAAACTGGCCAACTGGCAGATTATAAACAAACATCCATGTCGCTCCACGGTCAAGGCTGAAGTATACGCCGCCATCTGTACCGAGATACATTTGATTGGTGTAGCTTGGGTTTATCCATAATGCGTGATGATCACTATGCACCCAGCCGCCGTCATAAGATGCATCAGCGAAGGAATAGCCCCCATCATCGGAATAGGAAAAACCAAAGCCGGGACGGTAAACGCGCTTCGGGTCCTTAGGATCAATGACCACGCAGCTAAAATAGAATGGCCGGGATATAACATTCATCGTTGCGCTCTGCGACTTCCAGTTCTCTCCGCCGTCTGACGATATGTAAAGACCTGTTTCTTTGGCCTCAACTATTGCTATCAGGTTCTGAGGTGCGCTGGGAGCAAGTGTAACGGTCATACGACCAAGCGGCTTGGCCGGCAGGCCATTTTTTAATTCCTTCCACGTCTTGCCTCCGTCCAAACTTTTCCACATGCCGCTATTCATACCGCCCGAGTTGAAGGCATAAGGAAAACGACGAAACTCCCACATGGTCACATAGACTACATTCGGATCGTTGGGATCCACGGCAACGTCTGCACAGCCGGTCCTTTCGTTTATATAAAATACCTTGACCCAGGTATCGCCCCCGTCAGTGGATTTATAAAGCCCTCTGTGTTTACTATCGCTCCAAAGTGGCCCGGGCGCTGCCGCGTAAATATTTTTTGAATTCTTAGGATCAATGATGATCTTGGCAATGTGCTCAGTGCTGTCCATTCCCACTTTCACCCAGTTGTCACCTGCATCGGTCGACTTATACATCCCATCGCCAATAGATACCGTATTACGCATATTACTCTCGCCTGCCCCTACGAATACGGTAGCAGGATTTGACTGATCGATAGCAATAGCACCAATACTCATGCAGTATTTATCAAATACTGGTTTGAACGAAGCGCCTGCATTCGTACTCTTCCAAACGCCGCCACCAGCACTGCCTACATATAATGTCTTACTGTCCGCATTCACCCCTTCAATTGCAGTAATCCTTCCGCTCATGGTTCCCGGCCCAAGCCAGCGTGCCTCCAGGGCGCCGAAAGTGTATGAGTTGATCTTGGTTTGCGCATGAACTGCGCCAAGCAATGCATACGAGCACAAAAAAAGGATATACTTTTTCATAAATCAATTTAGTAAGTGAACCGCTCTATTTTTTGCTCTCTTCTTTTGGCTTGAAAATATCGTCGGGAAGTGGCTTATTTACCTCCACTGATTTTATAGTCATCGGCCCTCCTCCATTGTCCATAGACATTGGCCAAACGATACCTTCCGGGAGTTTTTGAAAATTCCCCATGTTAGAAGTGACTTCCTGCTCTTTTCCGTCAGCTTTAACTTTTGCAATCGACCGGATGTGATAGTAGTTAGACGCATCGATATAGATCGTTTCCTCTTTTCCTGTTTTGTATGTGACTTTGAGTTTATAACACTCAGTGCCTTCTACATCATCCTTTCCCAGGTAAGTAACGGTACTGCCCTTCTCTTTGTAATCAATAAGTCCGCCGTGGATATTCAGTTGATCCTGCGATTGCTTTAATGCTTCTTCAGACATAGCCTCGGCTTTAGTCTGTCCGGCGAAAGGGCTGAAATTCCAACCCGCCTTGTCTGTGATAATTGCCCAGCCTGTCATACCGTTGAAAGTATACTCAACTTTCATCCCTTTGTCTTGCAAGATCGTTAGCGTTATTGGTATCTCCGTGCCATTGGCATTACTGGTTGCCAACATTTTTACGGACTTTACTTTCTTCCAGCTTTCCACACCGCCTATGGCCTTGATGTGTTTCTGAATAATTTCATCCGCAGTTTGCGCGTTAGTAAAGACCGCTCCGGCAAATAGCAGAGAGACTGTGAGGACCCAGCGTTTCAAATTTTTCATGTTTTCCGTTTTGAGAATATTTAACGCAAGATATTAAAAAAAGCCCTGTAGCCGAAGCAGAAAAGGGGTATAAAAAAAGTTAATTTTCTATTGGGTATATTTGTGATAACCGGACAATAATGAAAAGAAACCTGTTGATAATATTAGCGCTGCTTGCAAATGGCATCCACCTTTGGGCACAGGATGGCAAGAAAGAAGAAAAAGTAGCGGTTTATACGATGATGGTTGATGGAGGGATGGATGCCTTTTACACCGATACAACCGTAAAACTGCTTTACTTTCCCGAGTTCTATTCCCATGGAGAAAGAAAACATAAGGATACTACTTTCAGGTTCGAGTGTTATGATGCCAGGGACAGCATATTGCACAGGATAAAGGATAACAGCGAGATCCGCTTCATATCAGAGTTCAAAAGCTATGCAGACCCCGTGCATTCCTATAAAGATGCTGATGGCAGAAAAAAACCACTGCCGGTATCCAGTATCATCAGGCGATACGACCGTGTGGGCGATGATAAATGGATCAAGGTCGATTATTCCAACAACAAATTCACAGAGCTCAGAGAATACCGCAACAAAGTAGTTCGCTCCGACTCTTTAATTATCCTTGACCCGGTAACGAATAAAGAATTGGTGACCATATACAGCTATTACAAAGTAGAAAAACTGAAGTAGATCATACCTCCCACTCTTCCTTGATCACAGTAGCCGCCTGCTCGTTTCCGGTAATCACCGCAAGGCGCTCAATTACTCTTTCTACCAGCGCATCGGGACACGAAGCTCCGGAAGTGATCATTACGCGCAACGGTCTATGCGCAGGAAGGTAACCCGCAGTTACTTTTTCAGAATGGCTATGCAGGTCGAAATGACGTATCTCACCCGCCGCCGCAAGGCAATGTTCATCGGTAATAAAATATGTAGGCAGCTTCTGCTCACAAAGCTCTACAAGATGTGATGTATTGGAACTGTTGTAACCGCCTATTACTAATGCCATGTCTGCTTCACGCGCCAGCATCCCCTGCACTGCACTCTGGTTGTCATTAGTGGCATAGCATAGCGTATCGCGGGTATCTGCAAACCGCTCCCCCGAGCTCTCTGGCGGGGTCTGATAATGTGTAATAATTAATTGTTTCAGGTAGTCGGCTATAGCCTGTGTTTCGCTGGCCAGCATGGTAGTCTGGTTTACCACACCTATTCTCTGCAAATGCCTTGCCGGATCAAAGCCTTCTGAGTATTGCCCCTGGAAATTTTCATAGAAGCTCTCGTAAGGTAATGCGCCCGTTATATATTCGCCCAGTAGTTGCGCCTGGTCCATGTCTTTTACAACAACAGTTGGCGTATGCGCTTTACTATGTGAGAAGGTAGCGCGGGTCTCTTCGTGTTTCGGCTTGCCATGAACGACTACAGTATAGCCGTCGTCTCCGATCTTGCCTGCACGGTTCCACACTTTTTCCACGAAAGGACAGGTGGTTTCGTAGTGCGTGGGGTCTATGCCTGTATCGCGCAGTTTTTGTTCCAGTTCCAACGTAGTGCCGAAAGCCGGAATGATCACCACATCATCGCTTTTCAGCTCACTCCAGTCCATGAGCATATGCCCCCCGGTGTCCATAATGAACTTTATTCCGAAAGCTTTCAGATCTGCATTCACACCGGGATTGTGAATCATTTCGCTGAGCAGAAATATACGCTTGCCGGGGTTTTCTGCCACCGCGCGGAAAGCTATTTCGATCGCATTCTCCACCCCGTAACAAAACCCGAAGTGACGGGCAAGGATGATCTGCAAAGACCCCAACTGAAGGATAGTAGGCGTATAATCCCGTTTCATTTTATCATCAGCCTTGCGCTTCAGCTTTATTGCAGAAACCAGCGGACTGCGATAATGAACGGGAACATTGAATGACTTCATGGAATTGCAAAATTACAGATTTAGCCGTAAACGAGCCGGAGCCAAAAGTTAAAAAATAAAGGGCTTTCAATTTTGATATTGAAAGCCCTCCTCTAACTCATTTATTCAAAAAAGCTTTATTTCTTCCCCAACGCAAGTCCCAGCACATCCGCCACGTCTGATACGTAGTGGAAAGTGAGCCCCTTGATATATTCCTTGTTGATCTCTTCCACGTCTTTTTCATTCGCCTTCGGCATGATGATCTCCCTGATGCCCGCGCGCTTTGCTGCAAGCATCTTCTCCTTTATTCCACCTACAGGTAACACCTGCCCACGAAGAGTTATCTCACCGGTCATTGCCATATATGCCTTCACCTTTCTGCCGGTAAAAGCAGACGCAAGCGATGTGAGCATAGTGATACCGGCGCTCGGCCCGTCCTTCGGGGTTGCTCCTTCCGGAACGTGAACGTGTATATTGGTTTGTTCGAATCTTTCGTTGGGAATGTCATATTCAGCGGCATGGGCCTGCAGGTAAGAAAGAGCGGTACTCGTACTTTCCTTCATCACATTACCAAGGTTGCCCGTAAGCGTGAGGTTGCCCTTGCCTTTTGACAACGAAGTTTCAATAAAGAGGATATCTCCGCCGGCTGCGGTCCAGGCAAGGCCTACTACTACACCGGTGGGATGTCCCTTGGTATAAATATCGTTGCTGAAACGCGGCTTGCCCAGCGCACGCTCCACAAGTTCAACAGTTACCTGTGGTGCCACTTTTTCTTCCATAGCCACGTCCTTGGCTACCGAACGCATGATGCCGGCCAGCAGGCGGTCCAGTTCGCGCACACCGCTCTCGCGGGTGTACTCCTGTATTATCTTCCCAATCACTTTATCCTGAAAACGCAATGGCACTTTACTCAGCCCATGCATTTCTCTTTGTTTTGGTAAAAGGTGGCGTTTGGCTATCTCCGTTTTTTCTTCGGGTGAATAACCGGAAAGCTGTATGATCTCCAGGCGATCACGGAGCGCAGGTTGAATATCGCTGAGGCTGTTTGCCGTGGCTATAAACAACACCTTCGAAAGATCGAATTCAAGTTCGAGATAATTATCATAGAACGAATTATTTTGCTCCGGATCAAGAATTTCCAACAGTGCTGAACTCGGGTCACCACGGAAGTCCTTACCAAGCTTATCTATCTCGTCAAGTATAAAAACAGGGTTGGCCGATTTTATTTTGCGCAGCGACTGTATGATACGGCCCGGCATAGCGCCGATATATGTTTTACGGTGCCCGCGCAGCTCACTCTCATCATGTAGACCGCCTAAGCTCAACCGTACATACTTGCGGCTGATGGCGTTTGCGATGCTCCGGCCCAGCGATGTTTTACCGATGCCCGGAGGCCCCACAAAACAAAGAATTGGCGACTTCATATCCCCCTTCAACTTCAGCACGGCCAGGTATTCCACTATACGGTCCTTTATTTTGTCCATACCGTAATGATCATCGTCAAGTACTTTCTGCGCCTTTTTGAGATCGTAACTATCCTCGGTATACACGCCCCATGGCAGATCGAGCATCAGGTCCAGGTGGTTGTATATGACTGAGTAATCAGGGGTGCTGGGGTGCATACGCTCCAGCTTTTCTATGTTCTTTTTAAATAATTCCTTGGCAGCATCCGTCCATTTCATTTCCTCCGCACGCTTCTGCAGATCTTTTATCTCGCGCTCATTGGGGTCACCGCCCAGTTCCTCGCGTATCGACTTTAATTGCTGCTGAAGGAAATACTCCCGCTGCTGGCGGTCTATATCAGCCCTTGTTTTGTTTGTTATCTCATTCTTCAGCTCCACCAGTTGCAATTCTGTCTGTAGCAGATTAAGCAATTTTTCAGCACGGGTCCTTATATCATCCTCTTCCAGCATTGCCTGCTTATCCTGCAGCTTTGCGGAAATGTTAGATGCAACGAAGTGCATAAGGAATGACTGCTGCTCAATGTTGCGCAATACGATGCTGGCCTCATTAGGCATATTCATCGATTGCTGGGCTATACGCTCGGAATATTCTTTTATTGAAGAAATAAGCGCATCAAAAGATTCATCTTTTTGAGGATACACGTCTTCCAGGTACTTAACCTGCGCTATATAATAGGGGTCTACCTGGTTGTATGCCTCTATCTTGAACCGCATACGGCCCATAATAAAAATAGTAATGTTGCCATCAGGCATCTTTATCTGCTTCACTACTTTGGCCAGGGTGCCGACTGAATAAATGTCATCCGGCATAGGATCTTCATTGCCACTATCCTTCTGAGCAATTACGCCTATCCATTTATCGCCCTTCTGTGCTGCAGCAATAGCTTTGACCGATTTTTCCCGGGCAACAGTGATGGGCAAAACAACATTTGGAAATAATACGGTATTGCGCAAGGCGATCACAGGCAGCTCCATAGGCAGTGACCCACGTTCCTGCTCGTCCATTTCGTCTTCACCCAACGGCACGATGGGCATAAATTCAACTTCCTGCTCTGATTGGCCTAAAAACATATCTAACATTGATCTAATTTCGGACATTATGTCAAAAATATCCCCGTTTCATTCTATACAGGGGGTTGTAAAGATAAGGGTCAATACTTATGCCAAAGCATATATCCGGCAATTTTTGCAGTGGAAAAGGAGAAAAATCAATATTTATATCCTCCGCAGCACTATCCGGGTCATGTATTTTAGCAAAGTATGAAATGTGCTAAATAAATTTCTCTATAATTTTTACCTTTGATGAAATACACAGCATGAAAAAAGGCGTACTCCTGGTAATATTGTTTTTATCGTGCATGGCGACGATGACCGCCGGTGCAAAGGAGCAGGTGGGCGATAAGGCGAAAAAAGAAGAGAAGGAGAAAAAGAAAAAGCACAAAAAAAAGAAGCATAAGAAAAAGAGACCATTCACTGCGCGCCGGTTTGCGGTAAGTACCGATGTAGACGGCGCATTGTTTTCCACAGCATTTATTTACCATAAATACCCATACCTGACAACACAGTTGCCGACCAACACTGTTGCTACGGTCCGTTTCTCGGGTTTTCTGAATACTGGAGTAACATTCAATTTTAATATCACCCAAACTGTTGGGATATATACCGGCATAGACATTAAGAACCTGGGATTCATCGACTTCACCTATGCCGACAGTACCGTAAAACGGCGGTCTTATAATGTGGGAGTACCATTTGGAGTGAAAATAGGGAACATGGATGATAAGAAGGCATTTGGCTTTATAGGTGGAGGAATAGACAAACCGATCAACTACAAGGAAAAGCAATACCTTGAAAAATCGCACAAGACGGCCCGGTTCAGTGAATGGTTCAGCAAGCGCACGCCTGAGTTTATGCCTTATGTATTCATTGGGGCTGCTATCAACCAGGGAGCGGTCTTCAAACTTCAGTACTATCCCGGCAACTTCCTCAACCCTGATTATAAAACGTCGAAAGGGTTACAACCTAATTATGGCTATGATGTTCATGTGCTGATGCTGAGCATCGGCTATTGGGTACCTATCGGCCGGAGGCACAATATTCCCGGAACTACAGTTACCGCAAACGGACAGCGGGTTATCAAATAGTTTTTTACCTGACGGTCTTTGATGGTCCGATTATTGCTTATTCATTGTTTCAAACTTTTGAAAACAAAACCCATGACAAAACACCTCTTTACTGCTGCGCTGTCTTTCGCTTTATTCAGCGCAAATGCGTCAGCTAAAACAACAGAAACTGCCGCCAGCGACAGTATAGCCATAAAACTCCGTCCGCATGTGCGCAAGTTCTTTATTGGTTCCGGGCTTGACGCTGGTATTTTCTCTGTTGCAGCATTACAGCACCAGCAGTATGCCATTAATGGCGACCCGCTCGGCATGTCGAACACGACATACAGTACGCTGCGCTTTTCTTATATTATCAATTTCGGCCTGACGTTCAATTACAATTTCAACCGGCATGTAGGCGTTTATACCGGCATAGACATGAAGAACATTGGGTTTATTGAAAAGCTGAGTAGTGGCATGACCCGGAAACAACGCACTTACAACCTTGGTGTACCTGTTGGGATCAAAATAGGCAATATGGCAGACCGGAGAGGCTATATATTTCTGGGTGGCGGCATAGATGCACCGTTTAACTACCGGCAAAAATCGTTTGTGAACAGGAGCCAGAAAACAAAATATAATGAATGGTTCAGTGATGCAACGCCGGCTATCATGCCTTATGTTTTTGCCGGGGTGGCCATCCCTCGTGGCGTGTCGGTCAAATTTCAATACTATCCTAATAATTATGTCAACCCTGACTATACACGAAACAGTTACCAGGTGAATTATGGTCGCACCGTGCACCTGATGTTGCTGAGCATCGGCTTCACGTCTCCTTTTGGAAAGAACCATGACCTCGTTAAAAAGCGCGTAACTGACCTCAAGACCTCATCTATGTAATTTATCCTCGTTCTGCCCGGGGTCCGGGTATAAATCCTGCGCAAATTGGTTCAACGAAAAACAATGGAAGAACTGGGCCGTAGAAGCCCGGAAGAAATACTCGCTGCGGAAAAACATCCGGTAATAGTAATACTTGACGATGTGCGCAGTATGCACAACGTAGGCGCAATATTCCGCACCTGCGACGCTTTTGCAGTATCAGCATTATACCTGTGCGGCTATACACCTGCGCCTCCTCACCGCGACATTCATAAGACAGCCCTTGGCGCTACCGATACAGTCCAATGGAAAAATTTTACGACCACAATGGACGCCGTTGCTGCTGCAAGAGAAGCCGGATATAAAGTACTCGCAGTAGAGCAGGCACACAACAGCATAATGCTGGACAAACTGAAGTGGGAACATGAAAAAATAGCGCTTGTTTTTGGAAATGAGGTAACGGGTGTGAATGAGGAAGTGCTAAAGGCCGCTGACAGATGCATAGAGATACCGCAATGGGGAGCAAAACACTCTTTAAATATATCGGTGAGCGTGGGCGTGGTGCTTTGGGAGATGGTTCGGAACAATCCCTGACCCATAACCTGCCTGCCGGGCAATTTTATTTTCTCACAAAATGAGGGGAAACCCATTTAGGGGTTGGGATGATTAAATTGTCGCCTGTATATTTTTTTTAACGTCGCTGCTGCACGTTTCTCATATTCCGTTTTATTTACGAACTACCCTTTTTATATTGAAATACTTTGTTCCTTCCAGGATGGCTAGAACGACCGTCGCGCCAATAAGTGGCGGTACAAAATGCTTATATCCCGGGAATTGAAAACTAAAAATACGCTGCAGTGCAGGGACCGAAACAACCAGGACCAGCATGATCATTGCTATAATAAGGATAATGATAGCCGGAAGATTTTTTTCTGTAAATACGGAAAAGAAACTTCTTGTTTTCGAGAGATCAGTGAGCGCAAGAAAGACATTCCCTAATATCAAAGATATAAACGCAATAGCCCTCACCGCTCCTTCTGAGTGCCCTTCATGAACTGAAATTACGTACACTATAATAACCATCGCCAGCAGGAGGCACCCGCTCAAAAGACTAAGCAATATCTTCCGTCTGCCGAAAAATTGTTCATTGGGATCTCTTGGAGGGCGGCTCATTATTCCGCTTTCTTCCTGCTCAGATTCAAAGGCTATTGAACATACCGGATCGATGATCAACTCCATGAACACGATGTGCAATGGCATCAGCAACAAAGGCAGTGACGGAAAAAATACCGGCAGCATGGTAAGCCCGATTATTGGAATGTGGATTGACATGATGTATGACATCGCTTTCTGCAGGTTGTCAAATAT